>CAMEIH010000007.1 GCA_945917985.1 uncultured Clostridium sp.
CACCACATCAGCAATGCGAAAGGATCGGGAGATGTCAATTATGTGGTGCCCACTGCCAGCTCTGCAAGTGAGCTGGTGTATGATGTGATCGGTGATAAGAGTGACATAGATGCAGATATTGCCAAAGCACTGTACATAGGGATCATTCATGATACAGGTGTGTTCCAGTATTCCAATACTTCACCCAAGACCATGAAGATTGCAGCAGAATTGATTTCCTATGGATTTGATTTCCCGGAATTGATAGACAAAACTTTTTATGAAAAGACCTATGTGCAGAATCAGATTTTGGGAAGGGCGCTTCTTGAGAGTATCCTGTTTATGGATGGCAAGTGCATTGTCAGCATGATCGACAAAAAGACCATGGCATTTTACAATGCAGATTCTCATGATCTTGAAGGGATCGTAAGCCAGCTTCGAAGCACCAAGGGAGTGGAATGCGCTATCTTCCTGTATCAGACAGATACGCTGGAATACAAAGTGAGCCTTCGCTCAAACGGCGCAGTGGATGTGGCAAAGGTGGCTTCTTTCTTTGGAGGCGGTGGTCATGTCAGGGCTGCAGGTGTCACCATGCAGGACACCTTTTATGATATTGTCAATAATTTGTCTGCACAGATTGAAAAGCAGCTGAAATAAGACGAAAAGTACAGGTGAAAAATATGTACCACGGAATGATCAATGTATATAAGGAGAAGGGATTTACTTCTCATGATGTGGTGGCCAAACTGCGCGGTATTTGCAAACAGAAAAAGATCGGACATACAGGAACCCTTGACCCGGATGCGGTGGGGGTTCTTCCTGTTTGTCTTGGCTGTGCCACCAGGTTATGCGATATGCTCACAGATAAGGACAAAGAGTATGTGGCTGTCCTTCGGCTTGGAATTACTACAGATACCCAGGATGCGACCGGTAAAGTCCTTGCAGAAAAAGAAGTCTCGGTTTCGGAGGAGGAAGTTAGAGCGGTGATTGCTTCCTTTGAAGGAGAACAGCTTCAGATACCGCCGATGTATTCTGCGCTTAAGGTGAATGGAAAGAAACTGTATGAACTGGCAAGGGAAGGAAAAGAAATTGAAAGAAAGGCCCGCCCCATTGTCATTCATGAAATCGAAATTCTTTCGGAAAACATGCCGGAATTTACGATCCGGGTAAAGTGTTCCAAAGGAACCTATATCAGGACGATCTGCCATGATATCGGGCAGAAGCTTTCCTGTGGTGGGGTTATGGTATCTTTAAAACGAACAAAAGTTGGAAACTTTGGTATAGAAGACGCTTACACACTGTCCCAGATAGAGGATATGGCAAAGGAAGGAAAACTTTGTGAGATTCTTCTGCCGGTGGAAAAGGTGTTTGAAAAGCTCCCGGAGATCAGAGTGAAAGAAACGGCAATGAAGGCACTATTGAATGGCAATCAGCTGAAAAAAGAGGAGATTCTGATGCTTTCGGATGAAGCTTTAAAAGCGGAGGAAGTGCGTGTGTACGGAGCTGATGGCAGATTCTACGGAGTCTATGGTTATCAGGAAGGCAGAAAACTTTTCTGCCCGATAAAAATGTTTTTCCCGGAGCAAACAGAAAGGTAGATTGCGTTATGCAGATTATAAAAGGCACAACAGAATTTCAGATAGAAGGCAAAAGCGCTATCGCCATCGGTAAATTTGACGGAATACACAGAGGTCATGTTAAACTGCTTGCGCATATTCTGGCAAAGAAAGCGGAGGGGTTAAAGGCTGTGGTGTTTACCTTTGATCCGCCGGCATCAGTCTTTTTTGGAAAGTCAGGGGACAAGGAACTTTCACCCTTGCAGGAAAAGAGAAAATTTTTTGAAAAGCTTGGTATCGATATTCTGGTGGAATTTCCCTTAAATCATGCGACGGCAGCCATAACAGCAGAAGATTTTATTGAAAATATTCTGGTGTTTCAGATGCATGCAGCTTATATTGCTGCGGGATGTGATCTCTCTTTTGGATATAAGGGAAAGGGAGATAAAGAGCTTTTGCAGAATCTTTCGACCGTATACGGTTACCGGACAGAGATTATCCCTAAGGTGACGGAGGGAGAGCGCGAAATCAGTTCTTCTTATGTCAGAGAAGAAGTGGAAACAGGGAATATGGAAACAGCGCAGAGACTTTTGGGAAGAGCATACAGTGTGACAGGTACTGTGGAGGAAGGAAGAAAACTGGGAAGAAGGATTGGAATGCCTACTTTAAACCTATATCCCAGGGAGGATAAGCTGCTTCCGCCCTATGGTGTTTATTTTACAAGAGTATTATTTGAAGAGAACATATATCGGGGAATCACCAATATCGGTAAGAAGCCCACTGTAAATCAGACGGATGCGGTCAGCGTGGAAACATATCTCTATGATTTTAAAGAGAATGTGTACGGGCGGGAGATCACAGTGGAGCTTCTCCATTTCAAACGTCCGGAATACAAATTTGCAGGAATTGATGAACTCAAAAAACAGATGGAAGAAGATATTGCAGCAGGCAGACATTATCATGAAGAACACGCACTTTATTGACATGAAATGCCAGCAGATTTGATTTGACAGGAATAAGGTCGCTTGTTATAATAACGTTACGGATTTGTAACAAATTTGTAATATTTTATGCGACAAAAGTACTTGGAGGATGAATTTGAAAAGGAATTTTATGTTTGGCATCTGTCTGCTGTGTGCAGGGATGGCTTTACAACAGCCGGTCATGGCGGACGCAAAGGAAACGGTGATGGACGCCATATCGGATACAACTGATTATGAAGGATTACTTTCGGCAGGTGTGGGAGACTTATTTTCCAGCAAGCTGACAGAGGACCAGTATAAAGAGATTGCAAAGCAGGCAGAGGGAGCCAGATGGGGATACACAAATCTTGGAATCTGCAATGTGGAGGAAAACAATCTGAATGTAAGACAGGAACCGGATGAAAACGGTAAGCTTGTCGGAAAACTCCCGAAGAATGCTGCCTGCGAGATTTTGGAAAGTGACGGAGAGTGGGCTTATATTTCTTCCGGGAAAGTGGAAGGATACGTGAAAGAAGAGTATCTTCTTTCCGGCTTCGGTGCGGAGCAGAAGGCAAAGGAAATGGCAAAGACGGTTGCCGTGTCTTCAGCCGATGCATTAAATATCAGAGAAGAGCCTAACACCGATGCCGAAATTGTAACTCAGGTTGCCCAGGGAGAGGAACTGGAAATCGCCGAAGTTATGGAAAACGGATGGATCAAGGTCTATCTGGATGATGAAGAGGTGTATGTTTCGGCGGATTATGTGGATGTAAAGTCAGATCTTGCCACAGCTATTACTATGACAGAGCTTCTTTACGGACAGGGAGTATCGGATGTCAGGGTTGACCTGTGCCAGTATGCAAAACAGTTTCTGGGAAATCCTTATGTCTGGGGTGGCACCAGTCTGACGAAGGGTGCTGACTGTTCCGGTTTTGTTTTGAGCGTATTTAAAAAGTATGGAATCAGTCTTCCCCATTCATCCAGAACACAGGCAAATTGCGGCACCAAGATCAGCGTATCGGAATTGCAGCCGGGAGATCTGGTGTTCTATGCAAAGGGCGGTACGATTAACCATGTGGCCATTTATATCGGTGGCGGACAGGTTATTCATGCCAGCAGCCCTAAAACAGGAATCAAGATTTCCAATTACAATTACAGAACACCGGCAAAGATGGTGAGAATTTTGCAAGACTAGTAGAAAAAAGAGAAATGTATCTTGTGGTATATGGCAAACAAAAAGCAGGGAATAGATAAATTTCCCTGCTTTTATAATTGGTCTGACTTTTTTATCAATGAAATTGGGATAGTAAAGCTTTTATTGTTTCAGACAGATCGGAAAGTCTGCCGGCATGGTCTGCAAGTGTTTCGGCAGTGGAACTGAGCTCTTCGGAAGAAGCGGTCACTTCTTCTGTGGATGCAGCACTCTCCTGAGCAGAAGCAGAGAGATTCTCTACTTCCGCAGCTACCTTTTTATCTGCGAGAGTGAGTTTTGACAGGTAATCGGAAATGCTGTTCACCTCTGCAGCGGCTTTCGTGATATTTTCATTTAAACTGATAAACAACTGATAGGTTTCCTTAATATCCTGATTCTGATCATTGATCACGGACTGCACTCTCTGCATGCTGGCAACTGTCTTGTCGGATTCCGATAAAAGATTTTTGATGTTGGCATCGATTGTTTTGACGGAATTGCTGGATTGCTCTGCAAGATTTTTGATCTGCTCGGCAACAACGGCAAATCCTTTGCCCTGTTCTCCGGCTCTGGCAGCTTCAATGCTGGCGTTTAAGGCAAGAAGATTGGTTTCCGTTGCGATGGAGGAGATAAATTCCGCAGCGGTACCGATTTCAAGAGAAGCCTGATGAGTGCTTTCTGTCTGTTTCACAATGGTTTCAATCTCCTGCATTGTGACATCGGCATTGGCGTCCAGATTATGTACAAGTGCCTGGCCTTTATTGCTGGAATCCTGAATCTCATCCATAAAAGCTTTGAAATTCTGTGTACTTTTAAGAGAATTGTCGGCCATGGATTTGATCTGATTCATTTCTTCCGTAATGCTCTGCGTGGAAGAAGCTTCTGAGGAAATCCCTTCTGAAATATCCGACATGGCGGATGCAAGGCTTTCGGAGACGGAAGTGGTATTGTCTGTCATGGATGATAAGCTGCCGGCTGTTTCCGAAAGAGCAGCAGCAGATTCATTCATATGAGTCACGATTTCGGTAAGAGATTTTTTTAATAGGATAGCATTTTTGGCAAGAGTGCCGGCTTCATCTTTTTGCAGCGCAGCTCTTTCGCTGAAAGGAGCATTCAGGTCACCTTCTGCCAGAGCTTCCAAGCCGTTTGAAACATTTTTGATGGATTTGGTCAATATGGTTGCAATAAGAATAACAATTGCAAAAGTAATCACAAGAGTGATTGCTCCGACGCGGATAAGGGGAAGCAGCATAACCTCCCGGGCTTCCGGGTAATCTTTTAAATACAGAATGGTAAGTAAAATGGATTCGGCCGTGACCAGTGTCACGGGCAGTAGTGACAAGATTAAAATCTTTCCTCGTATTTTCATGATTTCATCCTTCCCAAATAGAAAATAATAGTATAAGATACATATAACCATACAAGATTATATTTATAAATTGATAATAGCATATTTTGTCGAAAAATGCTTTGTAAAACAATTGTAAAAGAGATTGTAAAAGAGATATATTTCAGGCTTTACATGGATGCTAAAGTATGTTATTATCATAAAGTATGAATTTCAGCCAAGGCTCAACTTTAGGACACTCCAACCGGGGCTTAGCCTTAGGCGGTTTTAAATTAAGGAGGAGAAATCAATGATTTCAAAGGAAAAGAAAGCAGCAATTATGAAAGAGTACGCTACCTGTGAGAACGATACAGGTTCACCTGAAGTACAGGTTGCAGTACTGACAGCAAGAATCCAGGAACTTACCGAGCATTTAAAGAACCATCCCAAGGATAATCATTCCAGAAGAGGTATGTTCAAAATGGTAGGTCAGAGACGTGGTTTACTTGATTATCTTAAGAAGAAAGATATCGAAAGATACCGTGCTCTGATTGAGAAGCTGGGATTAAGAAAGTAATTTCAATTATTAAGGCGGAGCTGGCTGAAGAGATTCGGCTTCTCCGCCTTTTAATACAATAAGCTGTTTTACAGCTGGTAAGAAGAGAAAAGAAGAAGGAGAAGGATTATGTACAAGACATTTTCAATGGAGCTTGCCGGACGTACCCTTAGTGTGGACATTAACCGTGTCGGTAAGCAGGCAAATGGATGCGCATTCATGCACTATGGTGAAACCACTGTTTTATCTACGGCAACAGCATCCGACAAACCGAGAGACGGAATCGATTTTTTCCCTTTAAGCGTAGAGTATGAAGAAAAATTATACGCTGTAGGAAAGATCCCGGGAGGATTTAATAAGAGAGAAGGAAAGGCAAGTGAAAATGCCATCCTTACAAGCCGTGTCATTGACAGACCTATGCGTCCTCTGTTCCCCAAGGATTACAGAAATGATGTTACTTTAAACAATATGGTTATGAGCGTTGATCCTGCATGTCGCCCTGAACTTGTGGCTATGCTCGGTGCAGCGATTGCAACCTGCATTTCCGATATCCCTTTTGATGGCCCCTGTGCCATGACTCAGGTAGGTATGATTGACGGGGAACTGGTCATCAACCCTTCCCAGGAGCAGTGGAAGATCGGTGATCTGAACCTTACCGTTGCATCCACCAGAGAAAAGGTGATCATGATCGAGGCAGGTGCCAATGAAATTCCGGAAGCAACCATGATCGAGGCTATTTATAAAGCACATGAGGTGAATCAGACTATCATCGCCTTTATCGACCAGATTGTAGCAGAGGTTGGCAAGAAGAAACATGAGTACACAAGCTGTGCCGTTCCGGAAGAACTGTTTGCTGCAATCAAGGAGATTGTTCCTCCGGCAGAGATGGAAGAGGCAGTCTTCACGGATGAAAAGCAGGTTCGCGAAGAGAATATCAGAGTGATCACAGAGAAGCTGGAAGAGGCTTTTGCAGATAATGAAGAGTGGCTGGCTATTCTGGGAGAGGCAATCTATCAGTACCAAAAGAAGACAGTCCGCAAGATGATCTTAAAGGATCACAAGCGCCCTGATGGACGTGAGATTACACAGATTCGTCCGCTGGCTGCTGAGGTGGATATTATCCCCAGAGTACACGGCTCTGCTATGTTTACCCGTGGACAGACCCAGATCTGTACATTGGCTCCTCTGTCAGACCAGCAGAAGATTGACGGTCTTGATGAGAATGAAGTGAGCAAGCGTTACATGCATCATTATAATTTCCCTGCATATTCTGTAGGAGAGACCAAGGTTTCAAGAGGACCCGGAAGAAGAGAAATCGGTCACGGCGCATTGGCAGAGAGAGCACTGATTCCTGTGCTTCCCTCCGAGGATGAATTCCCCTATGCAATCCGTACGGTATCAGAGACGTTTGAATCAAACGGTTCCACATCCATGGCATCCACCTGTGCTTCCTGTATGTCACTTATGGCTGCAGGTGTTCCCATCAAAAAGATGGTGGCAGGTATTTCCTGTGGTCTTGTTACCGGCGATACAGATGACGATTTTGTACTGCTTACCGATATCCAGGGTCTTGAGGACTTCTTTGGTGATATGGACTTTAAGGTAACCGGTACCACAGAAGGTATTACTGCAATCCAGATGGATATTAAGATCCACGGTCTTACAAGACCTATCGTGGAGGGTGCCATCGCCAGATGTCGTGAGGCAAGACTCTTTATTATGGAGAACTGCATGAAGAAAGCCATTGCAGAGCCTCGTAAAGAGGTTGGACCTTACGCACCCAAGATCATTTCTATTCAGATTGATCCTGAAAAGATTGGTGATGTAGTAGGACAGCGCGGAAAGACCATCAACGAGATCATTGCACGTACCGGTGTTAAGATTGACATTACCGATGACGGAAAGGTATCTGTATGCGGTACCGATCCGGCTATGATGGATAAGGCGGTTGAGTATATTAAGACCATCGTTACCGATTATCAGGAAGGGCAGATTTTCAAGGGCATTGTAGTCAGCATCAAAGAATTTGGCGCTTTTGTGGAATTTGCTCCCGGCAAGGAAGGTATGGTTCACATTTCCAAGATCGCAAAGGAAAGAATCAACCGTGTAGAGGATGTACTTACCCTTGGAGACAAGGTAACCGTTGTATGCCTCGGCAAGGACAAGATGGGAAGAATGAGCTTTTCTATGAAAGACGTGGCGCAGCAGTGAGTCAAACACTCAGAATTCATGCTTGCATGAAATTCTGAGCGCCTTATAGGGGAAAGGACAGAACGAAAGTTCTGTCCTTTTTTTGTCATATCTGAATTCTTCTTTCATATATTGAGATAAGAGGTCAAAAGGAGGCAGCTATGAAGGAAGAACAGGTCTTAAATATTTTTCCAAACCGTATCAGGGAACGTTTTCAAAAGACAGCAAAAAGAGTGGACGAACTCCGGGAAATCCGTCTTGCAGCAGAGCTGCCTGTCAGGGTGATCTGCGGAAGGAAAGAATTGTTCTTAAACCAGACAGGGGAACTGTCGGAAATCATCGGCACAGACTGTTGGTACATCCATGCAGGTGAAATGGAACAGATTCTCAACCATATCTGTAATTATTCCCGCTATGCATATGAAGAGGATATCAGGAGAGGCTTTATTACGGTACCCGGCGGTCACAGGATAGGAGTGGCGGGACAGGTTATTTTAAACGAGAACGGAACCGTCAGGAATATGAAATATATCCGCTATATGAACATTCGTATCTCTCATGAAATCATCGGTGCTGCGGATACTCTGATGCCGCTTATCCATGAAGACGGAAAGCTGATGAATACGCTTCTGATCGGGCCGCCGTGCAGCGGCAAAACAACTATGCTTAGAGACCTGATCAGACAGATATCAAACGGAAGCAAGTGGGCAAGGGGACAACAGGTAGGAGTAATAGACGAACGGTCGGAGATTGCCGGATCTTATATGGGAATGCCGGGCAATCATCTTGGTATTCGTACGGATATTCTGGATGGTTGTCCGAAGGATCAGGGCATTATGATGCTGATCCGGTCTATGGCACCGGAAGTGATAGCGGTTGACGAGATCGGGAGCAGCATGGACATGCAGTCGGTCAGAGCAGCATGGCAATGCGGGTGCAGAATGATCGCAACCATACACGGAGATTCCATGGAGGATGTATACCGTCACGGAATAGACAAACGAGGCTTTGAAAGATATGTTTTTCTGGGGAGAAATGGAGGGGGCTTCGGACTGGTGGAAGTGCGATCCGCGGAAGGGGAGATGAAACATGCTTAAAGGAGCGGGAGCGGTTCTTTTGATGCTTGGGTCCTGTGGATTTGCCTTAAGTATCTGCCGGGAACGAAACAGGAGATTACAGCTTTTAAAGGAGATGCGGGAGATGTTCCGGCTTTTGCAAAATGAGATCTGTTATACGGCTCTGCCTTTACCTGAAATTTTGAAGCTTGTGGGAGAAAAGGTGAATGCGCCTTTAGGAAAAGCGCTTCTTTTGACAGCGGAGCATATGAGGCTTGAAAACGGTGAGGAATTTCGAACCGTATGGGAAGAGGAGATGAAAGAAATGTTGAAGGAAACTTCCCTGACGGCGCAGCAGAAGCAGCTTCTGATCAATTTCCCGGAATGCATGGGGATGAACGAAAGTACAGGACAAGCAAACGCGCTTAACCGCTATATAGAAGAACTGGAGTTGATGATCGCAGTACAGCGAGAAGAAGAAAAGAGCAAAAACAAAGTAATTATGAGCCTTGGAATTGCAGCCGGACTTTTTATGGTCATTATTTTGCTGTAGCAGGGGATAGGAGCAGAAACTATGGAAGTGAGTCTGATTTTTAAAATAGCTGCAGTGGGAATACTTGTTACCATTTTAAGTCAGATATTAAAGCACAGTGGCAGGGAAGAGCATGCCTTTCTGATCAGCCTTGCCGGACTGATACTGGTACTGACCTGGATATTGCCTTATATTTATGACCTTTTTGCGATGATTCAGGAATTGTTCAGTTTTTAAGGGGGCTTTTTATGGAAATGGTAAGAATAGGAATCCTGGGAGTTGCGGGAGTCATGATAGCTCTGCAGTTTAAAACAGTGAAACCGGAAATCAGTCTGTATATAGGATTTGCCGTCTGTATTGTTATCTTTACTTTTTCCGTGAACGGAATGATGCAGATCCTTTCGAAAATGGAAGAATTGCAGAAATATATCAGTGGGAGTGATTCCTATTTTACACTGCTGTTTAAAGCGGTAGGTATTACCTATATCAGCGAGTTTTGCGCTTCCATCTGCAAGGATGCCGGATACGGGGCGGTGGCGGGTCAGATAGAGATATTCGGTAAACTGACAGTTCTCTTTATGGGAATGCCGGTGCTGATGGCAGTAATAGAAAATATCAGTTCTATTGCGGGATGAGATGAGGAGGCAGGAATGGATTCCTATATCTGTGCGCAGATGAGTCAATATGATCTGCAGAAAATGCAGGAAGGGTTTGCAAATTTGTTCCCGGGATATGACATTGACATGAATGAACTGTTTCTTATGATCATGCAGGGAAAAGTGGGCAGCGCCGTGAGAATGTTTTTTGAGGGAATAATGGAAGGAATAAAAGGAGAGATGGGAGGAATGAGGTCGGTGATGATCACCATTATCGTGATCGGAATCGTTTCTGCCCTGTTTTCCAGTTTCTCGGATATTTTTGCGGGACAGCAGGTATCCCAGGTAGGGTTTTATTTTCTTTATCTGTTCCTGATCGCCGTGCTGACCAAGGCGTTCGTCTATGTTTCGGAGATTGCTGTAGGTACCATTGAAAATGTGGTTATTTTCGTTAAGCTGTTTATTCCTACCTGGTTTATGGCCGTGGGGGCCGCATCGGGAACGGCAACAGCGGGAGTATATTATCAGGTAATGCTGCTGGCAGCGTATCTGATAGAAAGCTTTCTCCTTTCGGCAGTCATCCCCTTTGTGTACAGCTATGTTGTGCTGGCGCTTCTCAACGGAATCTGGGCGGAGGAAAGACTGACACTGCTTCTTGATTTTATGAAAAAGGGAGTGGAAATAGCATTAAAGATCACCATGGGCGCAATTACATCCTTTAGTCTGGTACAGGCAGTGATCGTTCCGGTTTTGGATGAACTGAAAATATCATCTTTTCGGAAAGCGGTATCCTATGTGCCGGGAATCGGAAACGTGGCAGAAGGCGTGACGGAGCTTGTGATCGGATCTGCTGTTTTGATCAAGAACAGTCTCGGGGTCCTGCTTCTTGTGCTGCTTTTGCTTGCATGCGTGATACCGCTTCTTAAGATTCTGATGGTGGCGGGACTTGTAAAGCTGGGAGCGGCAATAACGGGAATTATCAGTGATAAAAGGATCTCCGGCTGCAGCGACAGAGTGGGGGAGGGCTGCTTTTTACTTTTCCGATGTGTATTTACAGCAGCTGCATTGTTCATCATCGTGGTTGCCATAGTGGCCTATGGGGTGAGATGAGGAATGATAGAAATCATAAAAGAAATTGGAATTTTTATTGTGATCGCACAGGCACTTCTTTACTTTGTACCGGGAGAAGCCTATGCAAAATATGTGAAAGTAGTGATAGGGATAGCCATGATTGCCAAGCTGGCGGACCCGGTTCTTTCTCTTTTTACGGATAATACCACGGATGCTCTTCTTGAGGAAGCACTTCACCAATCCTTTTCTTTTGCAGAGCAGCCGGAGAGCGGTTTCTATGACCATACGGAAGAAAACGGACAGGAATTCCTGTTAAATGCGATAGAGGAGGAGCTTGCAAAAAGATTAAAGGAAAATCCCGTTAAAGGATATGAGGTGCAGGATGTTCTTGTGCAGGAAAACGCTTCCGGTGAAATACAGGGAATCCTGATAACTGTTTCTGTATGCAGTGGGGAAAAGGCAGAGATTCAGATAGAAAAGGTTATGATAAATCAGGAAAAAGAAGGAAAGACATTGGCAAAAGAGGAGGATGAGAGGCTGAAAGATTACTATGGAACAATACTGGAAATACCACCGGAACAGATAGAGATCTGTCTGAGATAACCAAACGCCGACACGCTTTGCGAGCCGTCTTATTGGACAAAGAAAGGAACCGGTGAAGATATGGAAGAAAAAAAGAAGAAAGCTCTTGATTTTACAAGATTGAAAAAAGAAAATTTTGTTGTCATTTTTCTGATTGGAATTTTGTTTCTCATCATAGCCTGGCCCACACAAAAGAATCAGGAGGAGGGAACCAAGTCCGGAATAACGGACATGGTAAGCGGTACAATAGGAACAAAGGAAGAAAACTACTCTTCCGTGACAGGAGTGCCCGGTAATGATTCGGAAAAGGATTACAGGGAATCCCTGGAAAGTACTCTGGAAGAACTTCTGTCCTCCATGGAGGGGGCAGGGAAAGTGAAGGTCATGATTACATTGCAGTCCTCGGGGGAAAGCATTGTTGAGAAAGATATGGTTTCTTCCAGAAGTTCCTCTACGGAGGTGGATTCTGCGGGAGGAAGCAGAAATACTGCAGATGTTTCGGATTCGGAAGAAACGGTGTATACGGGTGGAACCGGCAAAGAGGATACTCCGTTTGTAAAGAAGATAATCTATCCGAAGATTGAAGGGGTGGTGGTCTGTGCACAGGGGGGAGGAAATGCAACTGTAAATAAAAATATAACAGAAGCAATTCAGGCATTATTCGGTATAGATGTACATAAAATTAAAGTAATCAAAATGAGTTCCAGATAAAGGAGACTTAAGCTTTGAAAAATATGGTGAAAAAGAATCAAATTATGATCACGGCACTGGCAATTATGATTGCGGTGGCTGGTTACCTGAACTTTGCGGGAACCAAGATTACGGATGAGGAAATTATGACAACAGGAGCCGATTCTGCGGTGATTTCAAATGGAATCTCTGAGGTGACAGATGATACGGATGTGGCAGCTATGTTTGAAATATCGGATGAGGATATGGAACAGGCAGAAAGCTATGATATTGAAAGCATGGATTCTGAAGTGATCACTGACCAGGAAAATTATCTTGAGGAATCCATGGAAGATACCATGGCTGAAATGACAGAGGAACAGATTCCTGAGACGGGAACACCGGGAGAGGCCGTATTTACTACTTCTGAGAACGTGGATACCTTATCGGGAGCAAAGCTTATGAAAGAGCAGGTACGCGCAAAAAATAAAGAAACTTTACTTGAAATAATCAACAATGTAAATATCAGTGAAGAACAGAAGCAGGAAGCCATTGATGGTATGATTGCTTTGACTGATATCGCTGAAAAGGAAACTGCAGCAGAAATTTTACTGGAAGCAAAGGGATTTGATGATGTGGTGGTCAGCATTACGGACGGTATGGTGGATGTAGTCGTAAACACGGCGGAGTTATCTGAGGCACAGCGCGCCCAGATTGAGGATATTGTGGTACGGAAAACAGGGATTTCAGCAGAAAATATTGTGATCAGCACTACTACAGAAGGATAAAATGTGGTATCCTATACTGGTATACAGAAAGAGAGGGATACGTAAATGAAAAGAGTTTTTTTGATCGTGCTTGACAGTGTGGGAATCGGAGCCATGGATGACGCAGCAGAATTTGGAGATGCAGGATGCAATACTTTAAAGTCGGCTTCCGGGAGCTCCTGTTTCCATATGCCCAATATGGAAAAACTGGGATTGTTTAACATTGACGGAATAGATTGGAAACAGGGAACAAAAGATCCACTTGCGGTTTACGGAAGAATGAAGGAGGCATCAAGGGGCAAGGATACAACCATCGGACATTGGGAAATTGCGGGAATTATTTCTGAAAATCCATTGCCGGTCTATCCGAATGGATTTCCTGAGGAGATTTTAAAACCTTTTCGTGAAATGACGGGACGGGGGGTCCTGTGTAACAAACCCTATTCTGGGACTGAAGTGATAAAGGATTACGGGGATGAACACGTAAAGACAGGAGATTTGATCGTCTATACTTCCGCGGACAGTGTTTTCCAGATCGCTGCGCATGAGGATGTTGTTCCTGTGGAAACCTTATACAGTTACTGTGAGATGGCCAGAAATCTGCTCACGGGCAAACACAGCGTGGGCAGAGTGATCGCCAGGCCCTTTACGGGAACAAGCGGCAACTATACCCGTACTCCAAGGCGCCATGACTATTCGCTTCTGCCGCCCGCAAAAACGATGCTGGATCTGATAAAGGCAGCGGGAAAAGAAGTGATCGGCGTGGGAAAGATCAGGGATATTTTTGCAGGTCAGGGTATTACTTCCTACACCTACACCAAAGGAAATACGGAGGGAATTCAGAAGACCCTTGCGTATATGGATCAGGATTTTGAGGGACTCTGTTTTGTAAATCTTGTAGATTATGATATGCTTTACGGACACAGAAACGATATTGAAGGTTACGGAAGAGCACTTACGGAATTTGACGAGGCCCTTCCTGCAATGCTGGCAAAACTGAAGGATGACGATGTGCTGATGATCACGGCAGATCACGGCTGCGATCCGGGCTACACATCGTCCACGGATCATTCCAGAGAGTATACACCTTTTATCATGTATGGGAAGAAAATCAGCCCTGTGAATCTGGGGACGAGAGAAACCTTTGCAGATATAGGGGCAACTGTGTTAAAATGTTTAGATGTGCCGGGTAAGATAGCAGGGACACCGGTGATATAAAATACAGGAAGATGATTTGGAGGAACTATACGTGGGAAATTATGACCAGGAAATAAACAGAAGGCGTACCTTTGCCATTATATCGCACCCCGATGCGGGAAAAACCACTCTCACCGAGAAATTTCTATTATATGGCGGCGCCATTAATCTGGCAGGAAGTGTGAAGGGAAAGGCAACCGCCAGACATGCGGTCTCTGACTGGATGGAAATTGAGAAGGAAAGAGGTATTTCTGTTACTTCCTCTGTGCTTCAATTTGAATATGACGGATTCTGTATCAATATTCTGGATACACCGGGACATCAGGACTTCTCGGAGGATACCTACCGGACTCTGATGGCAGCGGATTCCGCAGTCATGGTTATTGATGCCTCTAAAGGTGTGGAAGCCCAGACAAGAAAGCTGTTTAAGGTCTGTGTGATGCGCAAAATACCGATCTTTACTTTCATCAATAAAATGGACCGGGATGCCAATGATACCTTTGAACTTCTGGATGAGATCGAAAAGGAGCTTGGAATCGCTACCTGCCCTGTCAACTGGCCTATCGGATCCGGCAAACGGTTTAAAGGCGTTTATGACAGAAAAAAGGAATGTGTGATCACATTCTCTGATACGGAGAAGGGAACAAAGGAAGGAGAGACAACGATCATTCCTGTTTCCGAAGAAGAAAAGCTGTTATCGGTCATCGGAGAAGAGGCAAAAGATACACTTTTTGAGGAAATTGAACTTTTGGATGGCGCCAGTGCGGAATTTGACCTCGAAAAGGTGCAGGCAGGGGAGCTTACACCTGTATTTTTCGGTTCCGCTCTGACGAATTTCGGCGTGGAATTCTTTTTACAGCATTTCCTTGAGATGACGACCACACCCCTTCCGAGAAAGTCTGATATCGGTTTGATTTCTCCTACGGAAAACGAGTTTTCAGCGTTTGTTTTTAAAATTCAGGCAAATATGAATAAGGCACACAGAGACAGAATTGCATTTATGCGAATCTGTTCAGGAAAATACGAAGCCAGTATGGAAGTAAAGCATGTGCAGGGGGGAAAAGTAATGAGACTTTCCCAGCCCCAGCAGATCATGGCCAGTGAGAGAAAAATTCTGGAAGAAGCATATGCGGGGGATATTATCGGTGTGTTCGATCCCGGTATTTTTTCTATCGGGGATACGCTTTGCATGCCGAAAGAGCAGTTTAAGTATGAGGGAATCCCTACCTTTGCACCGGAGCATTTTGCCAGAGTAAGACAGATTGATACCATGAAAAGAAAGCAGTTCGTCAAGGGAATCACCCAGATTGCTCAGGAGGGTGCAATTCAGATTTTTCAGGAATTCAACACCGGTATGGAAGAAATCATTGTAGGCGTTGTGGGTGTACTGCAGTTTGATGTGCTAAAGTACAGACTGGAAAATGAATATAATGTGGAGATCAAATTGGAACCTCTGCCCTATGAGCATATCAGGTGGATTGAAAATAAAGATATTGATCTGACAAAGCTGACAGGTACTTCCGATATGAAGAAAATAAAGGATTTAAAAGGAAACCCGTTACTGTTGTTTATCAATGCATGGAGTATAGGTATGACCTTAGACAGGAACAAAGACCTTGTACTTTCTGAGTTTGGACGTGATTAAATGAAGAACAAATGGATTCTTCCGGTTCTGACAGCGGTTGTCCTGCTTTCGGGCTGTGGAGGTACTACATCTGATTTTGAAAATGTTCCCGAAGTGACAATAGAAGAGCAGCCTGAAGAGGAAAAAATTCCTGACTCATCTGAGATGCCCTCTAACATGGCTGAAAACCTAAAGAAGAAACAGACGGGACATTTCTATTTTGATCAACTGAATAGTGAAGAGCAGACGATTTATGTTGAAATTCTGAATATACTCCAGGATTTTCAGGATGGAGTTGCTTTATCGTGTCTGGAAACGGATAAGATTGAAAGAGCGTTTCAGTATGTACTCAACGATCATCCGGAAATTTTTTACGTGGAAGGATATACTTTCACCAGATATACCCTGGGCGAGGAAGTAAAGAAAATTACGTTTTCCGGTACCTATAACATGGAGCAGGAAGAGGCAAAGCAGAGGCAGCTTCAGATAGAGGAATATGCGAAGGAATGTCTTTCGGGTATTACGAATGACATGGATCAGTATGAGACTGTAAAATATATCTATGAGTATATTATCGGGCGGACGGAGTATGATGCCGGGGCTCCCGACAATCAGAATATCTGCTCGGTGTTTATCGGCGGACGGAGTGTGTGTCAGGGATATGCCAAGGCAACCCAGTATCTGCTCAGTGAGGCAGGGATTGAAGCTACGCTGGTAATGGGACGTGTTTTTGGCGGAGAAGGACATGCCTGGAATCTTGTAAAGCTTGACGGAAACTGGTATTTTGTGGATACCACCTGGGGAGATGCTTCTTATCAGATCGTGGAAGGCGGCGCAGAAGATTTTAAGGGAAGTATTCCTCCCATAAATTATGATTATCTCTGTGTTTCCACATCCCAGCTTCTGAGAACCCACACCATTGATGAGGGGGCGGCCATTCCCGTTTGTGACAGCATGGAGGATAATTACTATGTGCGGGAAGGCAGATATTTTACGGAGGTTGACAAGGAAAAGCTGACACAGCTGTTTGAAAAGGCCTATGCTGAGGAGGATCATTATATTACTCTGAAATGTGACTCGGAAGAAGTGTACCTTGAGATGGTGAAATATCTGATCGAGGAACAGGGGATTTTCAAATATCTGAATAATGGGGAAGGAGCCGTGTCTTATGCGGAGAACGAGGAGCAGATGAGCCTGAGCTTCTGGCTGTAAATTTTACCTGTTTAGGCTATGCAAAAACTTCAATTTTTGGTATGATAAAACAATAGATAATTGATAGATAAGAAAGGAAAATTATCATGGAAAAGACATTGGAACAGAACACATATGTATTACAGGAAGATGACGACTTAGGCACAGTGAAGATCGCTGATGATGTAGTTGCATCAATCGCCGGTATTGCAGCCACGGAGGTAGAAGGTGTGGTTTCCATGGCAGGCAACATTGGCAATGAGTTAAAGAGCAAGATGGGTGTGAAGAACCTGGCGAAAGGTGTAAAGGTGGAAGTGATCGGCAAGAGTGTGAAGGCTGATATCGCACTGATTGTTGAGTATGGTTACAGTATTCCGGCTATCTCTCAGAAGGTTCAGGAAAAAGTAAAATCCACAATCGAGAACATGACAGGACTCACCGTTACAGATGTCAATATCCGTATTGCGGGCGTAAATATGATAAAGAACTGATAACAGGCAGGATAAATCCATGAGCAGAAGAGAACTGAGAGAGCAGATATTTAAACTGCTGTTTCGTATAGAATTTAATGCAAAAGAAGAGATGCAGGAGCAGGTGGGACTCTTCTTTGAAGAAGAGGAAAATCAGGCAGATGTGGCAGATACAGCCTATATTACCGAGAAGTTTCAGAAGGTTTATGACAAACTGGAGGAAATTGACACCGCCCTGAATGAAAAAGTGGAAGGCTGGAATACCGGTCGTATGGGAAAGGTAGATCTGACGGTCCTTCGTCTTGCTGTCTATGAGATCATGTTTGATGAGGAGATTCCCACCGGTGTTGCAATCAACGAAGCGGTGGAACTTGCCAAGAAGTTCGGGCAGGACACATCGCCTTCCTTTGTCAACGGCGTGCTGGCTAAATTTGCGTAAGGTGGCTTTTTTTCATGCAGAATGTATATACCGTCGGTCAGATAAATTCCTATATTAAAAATATGTTCTCCCAGGATTTCTTATTGCAGAGCCTTTCCGTCAAAGGGGAAGTCAGCAACTGTAAATATCATTCCTCGGGACATATTTATTTTACGCTGAAAGATGGAAAAGGAACAATCTCCTGTGTGATGTTTGCAGGAAACCGTTCCGGTCTTGCATTCCGGCTTCAGGAAGGAATGCAGGTAGTCGTGCAGGGCACTGTGGATGTATATGAGAGAGACGGCAAGTATCAGCTGTATGCAAAGAGCATAGAGCAGGATGGTGCCGGTGCTCTGTATGAAAAATTTGAACAACTGAAAAAAGAACTCAGTGAGCTCGGCATGTTTGCTCCGGAGTACAAGAAGCCGATCCCCAAATACAGCAAAACCATCGGAGTGGTAACGGCCCCCACGGGAGCTGCAGTGAGAGATATCATCAATATTGCCACGAGGAGAAATCCCTATGTGCAGATCATTCTTTATCCGGCCATTGTGCAGGGGGATGCGGCACCGCAGAGCATTATTAACGGTATTCGTGCTTTGGAACAAAAACAGGTGGATGTGATGATCGTGGGTCGGGGCGGAGGCTCTATCGAAGATCTCTGGGCGTTTAACGAGGAATGTGTGGCACAGGCAGTCTTTGACTGCAGTATTCCCATTATTTCTGCAGTGGGTCATGAAACAGATACCACGATTATCGATTATGTGGCGGATCTTCGCGCACCGACACCGTCTGCCGCAGCAGAACTTGCGGTATTTGATGTAATGCTCACTATGCAGAAAATAAAGGAACAGGAAAACATCTTAAACAGGCTGATCAAAAATAAAATAGAATGGAACAAAATCCGTTTGCAGACGTATCAGGCCAAGATCAAAATGAATTCTCCCCTGGGAAAGATCAGGGAGAAGAAGACATGGCTCCTTAATCTGGAGGACAAGCTTACGGGAGCCATGAACGGACAGATCGCGGAAAAGCGTCACAGACTGGAGATTTATATAGAAAAATTAAAGGGACTGTCTCCTCTGGACAAGCTGAATCAGGGCTTTTCCTATGTGTCGGATGAAGAGGGAAGAACGGTAACGGATGTTACAAAGGTTCATATTGGGGACAGACTGCAGATTTATGTAAAGAACGGAAAACTATCCGCTGCTGTTACGGGAAAGGAATAATTTATGAAGGAAGAAGAAACCTTTAATCTGGAAGAAGCTTTTTTAAAGCTGGAGGAAACCATAGCAGATCTGGAAAGAGAAGACATTACGCTTGAGCAGTCCTTTAAGGAGTATCAGAAAGGAATGGAGCTCCTTAAGAAATGTAATGAAACCATAGATAAAGTAGAGAAAAAGGTCCTTGTTTTAAACGAGAATGGTGAGACAGATGAATTTTAATGAGGAATTGCAGAAAAAAACAGAACAGATTGAGATAGTGATCAGAAAGTATCTTCCTAAGGAGGAGGGCTATCAGAAGACGGTGCTTCAGGCCATGAATTACAGTGTGCTGGCAGGAGGAAAGCGCCTGCGCCCTATGCTGATGGAAGAGAGCTTTCGCCTTTTTCATGGACAGGGAGATGTGATAGAGCCCTTTATGGCAGCTCTGGAGATGATACATAATTATTCTCTTGTGCATGACGATCTTCCGGCTATGGATAATGACGAATATCGCAGAGGACGCAAAACCACATGGACGGTTTATGGTGACGGTATGGCAGTGCTTGCCGGAGATGGACTTTTAAATCTGGCTTTTGAGACAGCCGCCGGGGCTTTCTCTTATGCAAAGGATTTTGAGACTTCAGGGAAGATAGCAAGGGCAATACAGATTCTTGGAGCAAAATCGGGTGTACGGGGAATGATTGGCGGACAGACCGCTGATATTGAAGCGGAAGACGGAAAGAATACGCTCACGGAAGAACTTCTATTGTTTATCCATGAAAATAAGACCGCAGCACTGATACAGGCCGCATTTATGATTGGAGCCGTTCTGGCGGGAGCAGATGAACAAGCGGTGGCCAAAATGGAGAAAGCAGCTTACAATATTGGAATTGCTTTTCAGATACAGGATGATATCCTGGATGTTACAAGTACCACAGAGATTCTTGGAAAGCCGGTTGGCAGCGATGAAAAGAATCACAAGCTCACCTATGTGACATTGAAGGGACTTGCCGAATCTAAGAAAGAGGTGGCAAGGCTCTCGGAAGAAGCGATTGCTATCTTAAGTTCTTTTGAAAATAAAAACGAATTTTTACTTCAGCTGGTAACATCACTGATAAACAGAGAAAAATAGAAATTCGACTGAAGAAAAGAAGGTATTTATATGTTGCTCGACAATATTAATAAGGTGAATGACATTAAAAAAATTGCACCTGAAGATTATCCGGCACTGGCAGAGGAAATCCGTCAGTTTCTGATTGAAAAGATTTCAAAGACGGGAGGGCATCTGGGGTCAAATCTTGGTGCGGTGGAACTTACCATGGCACTGCATCTTTCTTTTAATTTGCCGGAAGACAAGATCATATGGGATGTGGGACACCAGTCTTACACGCATAAACTGCTCACAGGAAGAAGAGAAGGCTTTGAAAATTTGCGTAAATACGGTGGCATGAGTGGCTTCCCCAAGAGAAAGGAAAGCGACTGTGACTGCTTTGATACGGGACACAGTTCCACTTCCATTTCGGCAGGGCTTGGACTTGTCAAAGCCAGAGACATTCAGGGACAGAAGCACAGTGTGATCTCTGTGATCGGTGACGGTTCATTAACCGGTGGCATGGCTTATGAAGCACTGAACAATGCAGCCAAGCTGGAAACCAATTTTATTATTGTGATCAATGACAATAATATGTCAATCTCTGAAAATGTAGGAGGAATATCCAAATACCTGAATAATATTCGTACAGCAGATACCTATCTTGATATTAAGGAAGGTGTTTATAATACATTAAAAGAAATGCCGAAAGGTAATAAGGTTGTGGAAGGCATTCGAAAGGCCAAAAGCAGTTTCAAACAGCTGGTGGTGCCCGGGATGTTCTTCGAAGACATGGGAATCACCTATCTGGGACCTGTTGACGGTCATAATATTTCTGCTATGCTTCGCATGTTCCAGGAAGCAAAGCGTGTGAGAAATACGGTAATTGTCCATGTGATCACCCAGAAGGGCAAGGGATTTGAACCGGCAGAGCGCCATCCCGCAAGATTCCATGGGGCAGAGCCTTTCGATATTGAGACGGGGCTTCCCACAAAACCGAGAACCACTGCCAATTATACGGATATCTTTTCAACGGTTATGTGCAAATTGGGAGCAAGGGACGAAAAGGTGGTGGCGATCACTGCAGCCATGCCTGACGGAACGGGGCTGAAACGTTTCAGGAACATGTATCCTGACAGATTTTTTGATGTGGGAATTGCGGAGGAACATGCGGTTACTTTTGCCGCAGGTCTTGCTGCAGGAGGATTGAAACCGGTAGTTGCCATTTATTCTTCTTTCCTGCAAAGAGCTTATGACCAGATCATTCATGATGTCTGTATTCAGAATCTGCCTGTGGTATTTGCCATAGACAGGGCAGGACTTGTTGGAAGTGACGGTGAGACCCATCAGGGTATTTTTGACCTCTCCTATTTGTCCTCTATTCCCGGTATGCATGTAATGGCACCCAAAAACAAATGGGAGCTTTCCGATATGCTGAAATTTGCGCTTAGTCTGAATGCACCTGTAGCTCTTCGTTATCCCAGGGGAGAGGCTTATGCCGGACTCCAGGAATACAGAATGCCCATAGAACTCGGAAAGGCGGAGGCTATTTATCTGGAGAATGAGATCTGTCTCATGGCAGTAGGCAGTATGGTAAAAACGGCGGTTGAAGTGCGGAAGCGTCTCCATGAAGAAGGTTTTTCCTGCAGTGTGATCAATGCGAGGTTTGTGAAACCCATTGATGAAAATGCAGTAGAATATGCGGCCAGACACCACAGACTTCTTGTTACCATGGAGGAGAATGTGGCAAGCGGAGGCTTTGGTGAAAAGGTAAGAGAATATTTTGACGGTCTTACAACAGACTGCAAACTGATTAATATAGCAATTCCGGATGAGTATGTAGAGCATGGCAATGTGGATCTTTTGAAAAAAGAAATCGGAATTGATGATGAAAGTATTACAAATGTGATTTTGGCAGAGATGCAGTAGTTATCTTTGCAGGAAGATTGGAATATCGAATGAAAGAGCGATTGGACGTATTACTTGTTCAGGAGGGTTATGCGGCTTCCAGGGAAAAAGCAAAGGCTATTATTATGGCCGGAGATGTTTTTGTGGATGGCCAGCGTGAAGATAAAGCAGGAACCACCTTTGATCCTTCCAAAATCAAATTGGAAGTTCGGGGCAGTACATTGCCTTACGTGAGCCGGGGAGGCTTAAAGCTTGAGAAAGCGATCAGACAGTTTGGATTACTCCTTTCGGATAAGATCTGTATGGATATCGGGGCATCCACCGGAGGATTTACAGACTGTATGCTTCAAAACGGAGCAAAAAAGGTGTATTCCGTAGATGTAGGCCACGGTCAGCTTGACTGGAAACTACGAAATGACAAAAGAGTGGTCTGCATGGAAAAAACAAATTTCCGCTATATGGTGCCGGAAGATATTGAGGATGAACCGGATTTTGCATCGGTAGATGTATCCTTTATTTCACTGACAAAGATCCTGTTGCCTGCAAGGGCGCTTTTAAAGGACGATGGTGAAATGGTATGCCTGATCAAGCCGCAGTTTGAAGCCGGAAAAGAGAAGGTAGGGAAAAAGGGAGTCGTAAAGGAGCCTGCCGTGCATGAGGAAGTGATAGGGAAGGTCATTGATTTTGCGGATTTTCTTGGTTTTGAAATTCTTCATCTTGATTTTTCTCCTATTAAGGGGCCTGAAGGCAATATCGAGTATCTGGTGCATCTTCGCAAAAACAGTCAAAAGACATTGCACACAATGGATCTGACGGAGTCGGAAGCGGAAAAACAGTTAAAGAGCATAATAGAAGGGAAAAACGGTTATTCCTCTTCACAGGAAATGACAAACCTTGTAGTAAGAACAGTGCAGCTGGCTCATGAGGAGTTGTAGCTTAGAGATGAATATGGAAAAGAATAATCAAATGTCTGATTTTTATATTATTACGAATCAGTCTAAAGATCCGAATTTTGAGGTGACGCACAGAATCAGGGATTATCTTGTAGGCTGTGGCAAGACCTGCAGAATTCAGGAGCAGGGTCCAAAGAAAGTTGGCAAAGGCTATACGGACAGTAATCTGGTAAACGAAAACGTGGATTGTGTTCTTGTCCTGGGCGGAGATGGTACTATGCTCCAGGCGGCTGCAGATCTGGCAGATCTTACAGTTCCGTTTTTGGGTATCAATCTTGGCACTTTGGGTTTTTTGGCAGAAGTGAATAAGGATGACATCGAAGGTGCTTTGTCAAAGCTGATCGCAGGGGAATTTGAAATCGAAAAGCGTATGATGCTGGCAGGGTATGTCTATGATCTTACCGGATCTGAACCAAAGGATGTTACAAGGGCATTAAATGATATCGTCATTACAAGAAAAGGAAGCTTGCAGATTATTACTTTTACCATAAGCGTAAACGGGCAGTTCCTTCACAGGTACAGTGCGGATGGAATTATTGTGGCGACGCCTACCGGTTCTACCGGTTATAATCTTTCGGCGGGAGGCCCGGTGGTGGATCCTAAGGCGGAGATCATGGTGATTTCTCCCATTTGTCCTCATTCTATGCAGCACAACAGTATTGTACTTTCACCGGAGGATGAGGTTACTATTACTATTGAAGAAGGACATGATGGTGTCCGGCAGGAAGTGGAGGCAATTTTTGATGGAAGTCACAGAGTGACGCTTCGTACCGGCGACAGGATTGTAATGAAACGTTCCGAGAAAACAACGGGGATCGTTAAGCTGAACAAGGTCAGCTTTCTGGAGAGCCTTCACAATAAGATGGCATAATCTGAATGAAAATCAAACACCGACAAGCCTTGCGAGTCGAATTATCGGACTGGGATTGGAAGAGAGAATGAAAAAGAGCAGACATCAGAAAATTAAAGAACTGGTTGAAGAATATGAAATTGAGACGCAGGAGGAACTGGCAGACAGACTTAAGGAGGCCGGTTATGCTGTTACGCAGGCAACTGTGTCAAGAGATATCAGGGAACTGAAGCTCTCTAAGATTTCTACGGGAAGCGGGAAACAGAAATATACGATCCTCATTCACAATGATCATTATTTAAGCGATAAGTATATCAGAGTGTTAAAGGATGGTTTTGTTTCCATGGATAGGGCCCAGAATATTCTTGTGGTGAAAACAGTATCCGGGATGGCAATGGCCGTTGCGGCGGCTATTGACGCCATGAAGCTGAAAGAGATTGTTGGCTCCATTGCAGGTGACGATACGATTATGATGGCAGTGCGCTCAACGGAAGATACGGAAATTGTAATGAATAAGATACAGAGTGTATTAGAGGAATAACCCATTTTCCTTCGGAAAAAAAGAAGGGTAGGATTAGATAAATGCTTGAAAGTTTACATGTAAAAAATTTGGCATTGATCGATGAAGCAGAAGTAGATTTTACAAAGGGACTTAATATATTAACGGGTGAAACGGGTGCCGGTAAATCCATCATTATCGGTTCCATCAATTTGGCTCTTGGCGCGAAAGCAGATAAGGAATATATCAGAACCGGTGCTGACTATGCACTGGTGGAGCTTGTGTTTTCTTTAAATGAAAAGCAGAGAGAAATTCTAAAGGAGATGGATCTTCCGGAAGAAGACGGTATACTGATTCTGCAGCGAAAGATCATGGCAGGACGCAGTGTCTGTAAGATAAACGGCGAGACTGTCAGCAGCGGACAACTGAAAGCACTTTCCGGTTTTCTGTTGGATATGTACGGACAGCATGAGCACCAATCCCTTTTGAAAGCATCCAAACACAAGGAACTGCTTGACGATTATGCTGGAAGCAGTGTGACAGAATTAAAGAAAGAGCTGAAAGAGCGTTATAGAAGCTATAAGCGGGATGAGGAGGAACTTTCCTCCAATCAGCTTGATGAGAATGCCAGAAACCGGGAGACAGATCTTTTGTCCTATGAAGTGAATGAAATTGAGGCGGCAGCTCTCGTCCCGGGAGAGGATGAAGAACTGGAAAAACGATATCGCAGAATGAGCAATGCAAGGCGGATGAAAGAGACTGTGACGCTTGTTCACGGTTTGACCGGTTATGAGGATGACGGGAGTGCGGGGGAGACAATCGGAAGGGCACTTCGGGAACTGAAAAACATCATAAGCTTTGATGAAGAGATCAGCCCTCTTCTTGATCAGCTTTCCGATATTGATAATTTATTAAATGATTTTAACCGTTCCCTGTCAGATTACAGAGAAAGCCTGGAATTTGACGAAGAAGAATTCCAAAAGACACAGGAGCGCCTGAATGTTTTAAACCATTTAAAAGGAAAATACGGCGGAACCATTGAATCAGTTTTACAGTCATATGAGGATAAGAAAAAGCGACTTAGTCAGCTTGAGAGCTATGAAGAATATTTGGCGTTTCTACAGGCAAAATTGCAAAAAGAGAAGAGTGAGCTTCTTTCTAACTGCAGCCGGCTGTCTGGGCTTCGGGCGGAAGCTGCAGGTGAACTGTCTTTGAAGCTTTCTGCAGCAATGGAAGATTTGAATTTTATTGATGTTGATTTTTCCATAGAAGTGGAACCCGAGGAACAACATGTTTCAGAGGACGGTTATGATAAAATCACTTTTATGATTTCCACCAACCCGGGAGAAAAGAAAAAACCCCTTGCAGAGATTGCCAGCGGCGGTGAACTTTCCAGGATCATGCTTGCATTTAAAACCGTATTTGCGGATGAAGAGGGAACAGATACACTGATCTTCGATGAGATTGATACGGGAATCAGTGGCAAGACGGCATGGAAGGTATCAGAGAAGCTTGGAAAGCTTGCCGGTGGACATCAGATTATCTGCATTACCCATCTGCCCCAGATTGCTGCCATGGCCGATTCTCATTACCTGATCGAAAAGCAGGTGAAGCAGGAGAGAACAGTCACAGACATCAAGAGGCTTTCAGAGGAAGAGAGTATTTCGGAGCTTGCAAGGCTTTTAGGAAGCGGAAGTGTGACAGAGGCTGTTATGACAAATGCCCGTGAAATGAGGGATATGGCTCAAAAAACCAAGAATTGACAAAATAAAAAAATATGATTTCCACATACTAAAAGAGACATACGTTTGTATGCCTCTTTTTTTCATAAAAACATGGATAAAAGGATGTGAAAATTTGGAGCGGATAGAGAATTTAAATAGTGAAAAGGTAGGCGTTTACAGGACTGTTTTATATATCATATTGAGCTTTGGAATCTTACTTACCCTTGCATCTGCTTACTACTGTATGTGGTGCAGAGTGCCGTCTACCATCATGGTAAAGGCGGGTGTGGATCAGACCATTGATTTCAGGATGCCTGCGTCCGGAGAAATCTATAAAGATGCGGTGCAGGCAAGCAGCCAGGCGAAGAGCAATCTGGATACGGAAAGTCTGGTTATCGATTTCAGCACCCCTGTGACCGTGAAGGCGAACCAGATCGACAGTTACAAAATGCAGGTGAAGCTGTTCGGCGTAATTCCTTTAAAAAATGTGGATGTTGAGGTGATTCAGGACATACGCTTAAAGCCTGCCGGCATTCCCATAGGAATTTATATCAAAACGGAAGGCGTACTTGTGGTGGGAATCGGAGAATTCGAAGGAGAGGACGGACAGACATACAGCCCTGCAAAATATATATTGAAGACAGGAGATTATATTCTGGAAATGAATGATGAGGAGATTACGGAAAAAAAGCAGTTGATGGAAAAAATTGGATGCTGTGAGGGACAGGACGTTATCTTCAAGATCAGGCGGGGAGAGGAAGAATTATATGTGATGGCAAAGCCCCAGTTAAATGAAAACGGGGAATATAAAATGGGGATTTGGATTCGTGATAATGCCCAGGGGGTGGGAACCATGACTTATGTGGATGAAAACGGTCATTTTGGCGCTCTCGGTCATGGCATCAATGATGTAGACACCAGTACGCTCATGACCCTTAAAAGTGGTACTCTGTATCATACAGAAATTATAGGTATCACGAGAGGAAGCAACGGGTCTCCCGGAGAGCTTACCGGGTTCATTGAATATGATGACAGCAACATCATGGGAACTATCACGGAAAATACAACGAATGGAATTTTTGGCATTTGTTCGCAGAAAACAGTGGAGAGCAGTCTTTATGATTATATGCCCATAGGCTTAAAGCAGGAAATTGAAAAGGGACCTGCGAAGATCATTTGTTCCATTGGCGATGAAGCGAAAGTATATGATGTGGAGATTACGGATATCAATCTTCAGAATGACAATATCAATCGGGGGATCGTGTTGAAGATCACAGACCCGGAGCTTCTCTCTGCCACGGGAGGCATCGTTCAGGGAATGAGCGGAAGTCCCATCATCCAGAACGGCAAGATCGTGGGTGCCGTAACCCATGTTCTTGTGCAGGACTCCACGAAAGGGTATGGGATTTTTATAGAAAACATGCTTTCTCATTGATTCGGGTATAAAGGGATATGTAAAAGCTGCTTTACAAAAGGCAGCTTTTATGCTATAAAAATATTGAATAATAATTCAATGAATAATAGTTCGATTGTTGCAGCCTATATAAAAGAAAATATACGAAAGGAAGCGAAACGGAAAATGGGAGTCAGACAGGAGCAGAAGGAACAACGCAGACAGGAGATTTTGTATGCAGCCCTTGATCTTTTCGTGACAAAGGGGTATGCGGCTACGAAAATTTCCGATATTGCACAGCGCGTTTCCATGAGCGTGGGACTTATGTTCCACTATTTTGAATCAAAGGAAAAGCTGTATGAGGAACTGGTAAGAATGGGACTTGCAGGAACTGCTTATCCCGCGGCCCAGAATTGCGAAAGGGCAATCGATTTTTTTGCACAGTTTACGGAAGCATTGTTTACTGCCATGAAGGAGCAGCCCTATATTGCCAAAATGTTTGTTCTCATGGCAAATGCCCAGAGAAGTGAAGGTACGCCGGAGTATATAAGGGAGATTGCACTGAAAGTAAATACCATAGAGCAGTTTGTACCGATTATCGAGATGGGGCAGAAGGAAGGAAGTATCAGAGAGGGAAATCCCCTGGCACTTTCCAATGCCTTCTGGTGCAGTATTCAGGGCATCGCGGAGCAGTATGCAGCCCATCCGGAAACAGAACTGCCGGAGAGTGCATGGATCGTTGACATTGTAAGGAGGAAAAATGAATGAAAAAGGTTGTGATCATAGGGGCCGGTATCTCCGGTCTCACCGCCGGAATTTATTTGCAGAAAGCCGGAATTCAGACTGAAATTTATGAGAAAAATCAGGTTCCGGGAGGACAGTGTACCGGTTGGAAAAGAGAGGGATACTTTATCGATAACTGCATCCACTGGCTGACAGGGACAAGAGAGGGAAGCGGCCTTAATGAACTCTGGAAGGAAGTTAGGGCTTTGGGACAGGAGGTAGAACTGTACCATAAAGAAAAATTTTACACCTCAGAGCTTGACGGGGAGACTCTTACCTTGTGGAGAGATAAGGAGCGGACAAGACAGGAATTGCTTGCACTGTCCCCGGAGGATCAGGATGAGATCAATAAGCTGATGGATGCGGTTTTGCTTGCTGAGAGTATGACCGTGCCGGTGGAGAAGCCCTTCGACATGATGAATCCCATGGAATTTATGAAGCTTGGCATGTCCATGGCGGATATGGGTAAGGTCATGAAACAGTATGGAAAAATGGATATCACGGAATTGGCAGAACGTTTTCATCATCCGCTCATCAGACAGGCACTTATCGATTATATGCCGCCGGGGTATCAGGCATACGCCTTTGTGGTTTCTTATGCTACGGTGACGGGTGGAAACGGTGATATTCCGCGAGGCGGTTCGCTTAAGATGGTACTGCGGATGGTAAAAAGATATGAAGAACTCGGAGGAAGGCTCCACACAGGAACAGAGGCAGAAAAGGTGCTGGTAAACGGAAAAAGAGCAGAAGGAATCCGGCTTGTAAACGGAGATACGGTGGAAGCCGACTATGTGATCTGTGCAGGTGATGTGAGTCATACCTTTGGAAGACTTCTTGATGAAGCATATATGCCAAAGCAGTTCCGCAAGCTTTATCAGGAACGGGAACTGTATCCCGTGATCAGTGGTTTCCATGTGGCATTCGGCATTGAAGGCAGTCTCCCGGATGCAAAAGAAACGAACGTGTTCTCTTGCCGTCCCGTTACCATCGGTACAAGTGTTGCAAGGAGGATGAGCATTAACAATTACTCTTATGAGCCTGACTTTGCGCCGGAGGGACATACGGTTCTGCAGAGTAATTTTGTCCAGACAGAGGAAGATTATGCGTATTGGATGAGGCTGCATGAGGATAAGGAAGCGTATGAGAGCAAAAAAAGAGAGCTCTCGGAAGAAATTTTGCAAAGGCTTCTTGACAGGTATCCCGATCTGGCAGGAAAGGTAAAGATCCTGGATGTGTGGACGCCTGCCACCTATTATCGTTACTGCTATGCCTATCACGGTGCCTATATGGGATTTATTGAGACAAAAAAGGCAAAGAACCACAACATACCGGGAAAAGTAAAAGGACTTTCCAATGTGATGCTTGCGAGTCAGTGGCTGATGGGTGCAGGCGGACTTCCCACAGCAGCGGCTATGGGGAAATTTGCCTCACAGAGAATACTGTCATTGCGGTAAATAGTTTCAGAATTACGTTGCTATAGTGATAGTAGTCAAAGGGCGTGTGTAATATAATCAAACCATCAGGTGGAATGCTGTAGGAAGGAGAGGGAATGAGTGAGAAAAAAGCAAACTATCATTATCCGAAATATTCGGATATACCGGATATAAAAGAGGACGGCTCAGAAAATATCCGTTATGATAATCCTGATTTTCCGCTTTTTTGCAGACGCAATTTCTTTCCGGGAAAGATTATTTTTACGGGAATGACGATGCACTGGCACAGCGATGTGGAATTCGTATACATAAAAAAGGGGAGTACCTTCTATCAGTTTGCTGATCGTATTATTAAACTGAAAGAGGGAGAAGGAATCTTTATAAATGCAAGGCAGTTACATATGATCACAGCGGGAGATGAGGACTGTGAGCTTGACTGCGTTATTTTCCAGCCGATGATGCTCTGCTCCTCGAAGCATATAGAAAAAAAGTTTGTCTATCCCATAATTGCCAATCCATCTGTTCCGTATGTGATACTGCATGAAAGTGTGACCTGGGAAAGGGAGGTGCTTACCAGGCTTACTAATCTTTATGAACTTTCATGTCAAAGGGATTGCGAACTCGAAATGATGGCGGTTGTCTGTGATATCTGGAAGCTTTTGTATGACAATCTTCCAAGAAATGTATCAAAGAATAAGCAATATGATGGCGGCCTTGAGATTATGAAGAGGATGATTCTCTATATTCAGGAGCATTACAAGGAGAGAATCAACCTTGGTCAGCTCTGCAGAGAGGGAGGAGTAAGCAGAACAGCATGTACAAAGCTCTTTCAAAAATATGTAAATGTGACTCCCATCGATTATGTAAGACATTACCGCATCGCAAAGAGCATAGAGCTTTTGCAGGGCACCGACAAGACAATAACTGAGATTGCCTATGAAACAGGCTTCTCGGGGACAAGTTTTTATGCAAAAACGTTTAAAAAAATTACGGGGATAACACCAAGGCAGCTGAGAAAAGGAGGAAAAATATGATCATAAGAGAATTGAAGGAAACAGATATTCCGGCATGTGCCGATATTCTCTGCAGTGTTTATAACAATGAGTTGTGGATGTGCAGATGGACAAAGGAAGTAGCTGAGAGTTATCTGCAGGATTTTTTCGGGCACAGTAAGTTTGTGGGATATGTGGCACAGGAGGATTCTGCCATTATTGCCGGTCTGTTTGCCCACGAAAAGATATGGTGGAACAACAGTGAGGTGTTTATTGAGGAGATGTTCGTGATTCCGGAAAGACAGGGCTGCGGGATCGGAACAGCGCTTCTTAAGGAAGTAGAAAAATATATAGAGGAAAAGCATCTTGCAGGGATCACTCTGTCCACAAACAAATATGCTCCGGCGCCAAAGTTCTATGAGAAAAACGGATTTGTGAATTGTGAGCATGTCATGTTTATGGCAAAAGAGTTGTAGTGTGATATGAAATCAGACAAAACGTGAACTGCGGTCATTTGCAGGACAGCTTTCTGATTGCACTTATAACGCCGAACAGAAGCAGGATAGGGAGACATACAGACGATACAAGTGCTGCATATTCCGCAAATTTACCGTCACCCTTTGTATAGGCATGGTTGAGAAAAGGGATTCCGAGCACGATTACAAAATACCAGAAAGCAGGAACAAGATAATGCAGGTTTCTGCTTTTTTTCTGTCTGCCGGAAGATTTCACAAAATAGGCATCTGTCAGATGATAAATTATGAGAAGAGATGCAAAGTACGTCGCAGTGCCGATGGCGGTGTGCAGAGCATTTTGTGTAAGGTAGCGGCTAAAACCTGTCTGCCCCAGAAAAAGAGGAATATAAATGGACAGGATGATCCTCAGTACGTTCACGAAAACGGTCAGCACATAGGAGACAGGAAAGCTTAAGGATGTCCAGAGGAAGCCGCGTTCCGTGCGGTGTGCAAAGGAAAAAATAAGCATGGTGATGAGAATGATAAGGAACCGGACACCGCTGCAGGATGGCGCAATCACATATTTCAGACTGTGGTTTACATAGCCCATGCCAGGCTCATGGGAAAAGGGAATACCGGTCATAAGTGTCACAAGCCGCGCTGTGGGGCCAAGAATCCATTGCAAAGCTTCACAGGAAGCCTCCGCATAAAAAAGTTTCAGAAAGAGGAGAGTGAGAATCCCCATAAGATAATAGATACTATTTTTTTGAACGATTTCTTTCAGCTTATATAAATTCATCACAAACCTCTTTCTTTTTATGCTTAGATAACAAAATCAAAACAACTGTCAGGCAATTTTACTGCGGCGTTTTCGGTGACGCAGCCCGCCGATCAGCATGATACCGATGAGAGCAACCACGAGAATCATGTCTGCCGGTTCCGAATAAGCACGATAACCACCGCCTACGGAAAGATTGGATACCTGAAGGGGCAGAGGAAGAGCCTGGTCCACATCAGTGCTATTTCCTTCCGGGTTGCGAATCTCCTCCACCACTGCGATAAAGGAGGTGTAGGGTGTCATGATGCTGTAGGTAATCCCGATCTGCGTTACTTCTTCCTTTACGGAGGGATCATCCTTGCTGTAGCCGTAATCCATCAGCCGTTCAAGCCGCATTCTCGCCCATAGATAGCGGATGGCATCCCCTTTTTCATAGGTTGTGACATCCTCCACCTTAATTTCCTGCGCATAATCGTCCTTTCCCTTTTTCCCGGTTATGGTGATGGTTCCTTTGGGTTCCCCTTTCCATTTCCCGAAAAGTACAATGGGTTTTTGGGCAAACAAAGTGGAGGGAACGGAGGGCTCCACATCATACACTTCAAAGCCGTCATAGGCAACCTGAATATCTGTGAGAAGGGGAGACTGAATATAGGTGCGGAAACGGTCTGCGGTAGCGGCTGCATCCTCAGCATCTGTGACAATAAAGGATTCTCCGAGACCGGCTGTTGCGATTCCTTTGATCAGGTATTCATTTACCGCGTTGCCGATGCCGAAGGAGAAGAAGCTTGCCTTGTCCATGTTATCATTGATGATATCAAAGGCATTCTGCTCGCCGGAGACATAACCGTCTGTGATCACCACAATGCTTCTGGCAATATTATGCTTGGAGGGAATGGCAACAGCATCCTCCAGGGCAGGGGAGAGGGAGGTTCCGCCGTAGCCCTCCTGTTTGTCGATAAGATTCAATGCTTTCTTTATGTTTTCCTCTGTGGCAGGCACGGATTTTTTCGACATCTGAACCGAGGAACCGGAAAAGAGAATCAGGTTAAAGGAATCCTCTTCCCGGAGATTGGAAACAAGATCCCGGATCAGAATCTTGGCGGTATCAAGAGGGTAGCCGTTCATGGAGCCGGATACATCCAGAACAAAAATGTACTCCCGTCTGGTGATCTCCTCCGGCTCGAAGCGTTCCGGCGGCTGTACTGTCAGCATAAAGTAATTTTCATCGCTTCCTTCGCTGAGCATAAGACCGCTCCGGATATCCTCTCCGTTCAGCTTGTATTTTAAGATGAAATCACGGTTCCCGGCATAATCTTCAGGATTAGCGAGAGTAACCTGTGCGGAGGATTCTCCGCTTTTTACGATATTGATTTCATGAGACTTGCAGCCTAGGTCCGTGATCGGCACACCGGTGGAGAGATTGACGGTTATGTTATATGTATTATTTGGGGTTTTGCCATCAGGCAGATAAGGAGTTCCCACGAAATGATTGTGGTCGTCGGAAGCATCCTCGGAAGCACTCATATAGCGCGGTCCCACTACTGTGGGGAAAACAAATTCATAAGTGCCTTCACAGGGCGTGATCAGTTGGGTATAGTGGAGTTCAATCTTTGCAGTGTCGCCCGGCATGATATTGGCAACATCCATAGTAAACACATTGGGACGCTGTTCTTCCAGAAGAGAGGCGCTTTTTCCCTCACTTTTGGCCTGTTCGAATTCCTGCTTTGCTTCTTCCCGCTCCTTGATCCTGGCGGTGACCATGTGATTGCCGATCTGCATGGTCATGCCGTGGACAGTGACATCGGAAGATGCAGGGAAAACATATCTGGCATTGATGGGATTTTCTCCTTCATTTGCATAGGTCTGGTTCACAAAGATCTCCGCAATCATGCCGTTAATATTTACCGTTACATCCGTCCCCTTTAACGGAAAGCGATCCACGGAGGAATCACTGCTCTCCACAATAAAGTAGGGTGCTGATATGCTGTCTTCATCCTCGGACGTTTCCTCCTTGGCGCATACCACAGGAGCGGATGAGACAAAAACAAGTAATGCAAGAAGCATACACAGACATTTCCTTTTCTTTTTCATATTCGTTTACCTCGTTTGCTTTTTTGAAGTTTTACTTCCTGACATTAAAATACAATACCCATGCATCAAAGTAGCATCAAAGTTGTAACCATTTTGCATCATTTTTGCATCAAAGTTGCATCATAAATTGACAGGTGAAAGGATAGCGGATAAACTGAATATGGTACAAAAAAGCAACCCAGGTGAGAGGAACAGACAGATGAACGGGCAAAGAGCAGTAACGGTAATTTACGGAATACTTCATTTCTTTGTAGATTTCTGTTGTGCTTTTTTTCTCCTTGGTATGCTGTCAGAAAGTGAAAATTTATATCTTTATTTTTTGATATACAATTTCTGTGCTTTTGCTTTACAGATGCCTTTCGGACTTCTGGCAGACAGATGGAAAAGGAACAACCTTGTTGCCGCATCAGGCTGTCTTCTGACCGCGATGATTCCGCTTATCTATGGAGTGACCGGAATGCGGCACGGCTTTGGTGCTGAGATGAGCGCTGTTGTTCTCACAGGACTTGGCAACTGCCTGTTTCATGTTGGCGGTGGCATTGAAATATTGGAAAAAGGCAGGGATAAACTGACGCCGCTCGGTATTTTTGTGTCTCCCGGAGCCATAGGAATCTTCCTTGGCAGTTTGCTGGGAAAAGCGGATGTGGTGCCGTATGCATTTCCTTATCTTATTTTATTGGTTGGCACGGGCTTGCTGCTGTATCGGTCAAAAGAGATGTATGGCGGCGTTCCCGACGGGAATAAGTCATCGGTGACGGAAGTTGTGACCTTTCCTGGAAAATCATGCCTGATTGCGCTGTTTTGCTTCTTTTTTGTGGTGATCTTGAGATCCCATCTTGGCATGGTATACAGCTTTCCATGGAAAAAAGAGATTTCGGGCGGGATCCTTGGGCTTATGGGAGTAGTGTTTGGCAAGGCTGCGGGAGGTGTTCTGGCTGACAAATTCGGAGTGCAAAAGACAATACTGTTTTCCATGGTTTTCGCCATGCTTTGTTTTTGCTTTTCCGGTCATATGATTTTCGGTGTGCTGGGACTTTTCTTTTTTAATATGACCATGCCCATCACCCTTTATCTGGCAGCAGATATTCTTGAAAGAAACAGAGGGTTTGCGTTCGGGATTCTGACATTTGCCATTTTTATTGGATACCTTCCGGCTTATTTTGGCTATTGTACCTGCACACCGGCGCTTTTTGCGGGGATTGGTTTTTGTTCCCTGATTTTACTGGAAGCAGGTTATGGATTAATGAGGAAAAAACATGAATGAACTGTTTCTTAAGCTTGTCATCTCTCTGCTTTTGACTCTGGTTACGGAATTTCCGATGGCATTTCTCTTTCAGGCAAGGGGAAAAGATCTGCTTTTGGTTTTCCTTGTCAATATTCTCACCAATCCTGCGGTCGTGCTGGTCTCCACACTGACAGGTGACAGAATTTTTGTGCAGATAATACTGGAAGTGATAGCGGTTTTGGCAGAAGGCTTTTATTACAACAAATACAGTATCTATATGAGGAAAGGATTCTTATGCTCTTTCTGTTGCAATCTGGTGTCTTATGGAGTCGGATTGCTGCTTTGACTATAAGAAACGGAGGAAAAGAAAATGAGAAAACGATATTTGCCCATGCTGATATTTATTATTGGAGTGCTTGCGATATATCCTTCCCTGACTTCCAGGGCAGATGCGATCTGGGAGCCTTTCGGAGACTTTTATGAGCAGCACTGGGAAGAGTGTGAGACGTCAAATGAAAGTTACCTGACCAACAGTAAAGAGGGCTTTGTGACTGTCTATGAATCTCCACTATCCGGAAAAGAAGTGGCAAAGATTAAAAACGGAAAGGCAGTATATATTGGCTGCGTATGGAAGGATCAGAAAGGGAAACTCTGGGGAGCAGTGGATTTGTCCGGCTTTGAACAGGAAGAAGGAGAAATAGTGGATAAGGAAGCCGGCAGCGGCTGGGCGCTTATGGAGAATTTTGCGGAGATTTACAACGAGGGCGATTTTCGGGCGGAACACAGGAATGAGTTTAAAAAGTATGCCGGAGAACTGGATGATTATGAGATAAAAAATGAAATCATGATATGGACTTATCCCGGCTCCGAAGAGCTCCGCAATACCATCTCCGAATACTGGGATGAGAATGAAGTCCCCGCATATGAATACCTCTATACGGACGAGGGCGGACTCAGGTGGACTTATATCGGATACTATTATGGAATGAAGGGCTGGGTTTGTGTGGATGACCCGGAAAACAGAAATCTGAAAACAAGTTATGGGCCGGGCGAAAAAAAGCAGGAACTTTATCCTGTCAAAACGCCGGACGGAGAGCTTCATGTGACACTGAAAAATCCTGCTGACGGAAGTCTGAAAATAGTGGTGATCGCGGTAGCGGCGGTTGTCCTTGTAACGGTCATACTGATTCCGGTCATTTTCGGGAAGAAGAGAGGAAAAAGAAAATGAGATATCCTGAGTTTTTAAAGAAAAACGGAACCATCGGATTTGTGGCGCCTTCCTTTGGATGCAGTATAGAGCCTTACAGATCCGCTTTTGAGAATGCAAAGAAAAAATGGGAGGCAGCAGGTTATCACCTTGACCTTGGCCCCAATTGCTATGCGGATGATGGGGTTGGAATCAGCAATACGCCGGAGAAATGCGGGGAGGAACTGACAGCATATTATATCAGTGAAAAAAATGACTGCCTGATCTCCTGCGGTGGCGGTGAGCTGATGTGCGAAATCTTAAATTATGTGGATTTTGAAGCGGTAAAAAAGGCGAAACCCAAGTGGTATATGGGCTATTCCGACAATACCAATATGACCTTTCTTTTGACCACGCTCTGTGATACAGCTTCTATTTACGGTCCCTGTGCAGCTTCCTTTGGTATGGAGCCATGGCATCCCTCCATCACGGATGCTTTTGATCTGTTGAAAGGGGAAAAACTGTCCTTTGAGAGCTATGGTATGTGGGAGAAGGAGAGCCTGAAGGATGAGGAACATCCCCTTCTTCCCTACAACTGTACAGAACCGCTTTCTATCAAAATGTTTGCACCGGATGCGCAGGGTGTTCTGAAAAGAACGGAAGAAGCCGTGGTGGAAGGAAGACTGTTGGGAGGTTGCATGGACTGCCTTGTGAATTTTCTTGGGACAAAATTTGACAAGGTAAGAGATTTTACAGAGAACTATAAGGAGGACGGGATCATCTGGTTTCTGGAGGCCTGTGATCTGAATGTGTTTTCGATAAGGCGGGCTATGTGGCAGATGGAAAATGCAGGCTGGTTTTCCAACGTAAAGGGGTTCCTTATCGGCAGGCCCTTAAACGGAGAGTCAATGATGAATCTTGATCATCTGGATGCAGTGCTTTCCGTCGCGGAAAAATACCATGTTCCGGTAATTATGGATGCGGATCTGGGACATTTGTCACCTACCATGCCGCTGATCACGGGAAGTATGGCGAAAATAGAAGGGCGCAAAGGGAAGATAAAGGTAACAATGGAGCTGAAATAGGCGTAAACTGGGAGTATTTGACGACGGATGACAGTTGAATGGGCGTTTCATGTTTCTTATAATGTTTTCGTAGCAAGATTTGAAAAATATGGAGGAATTGTGATGGAACAGCTTAATTTAACTGCGATAAAGGATACGGATAAGGTATATCAGATTCTGGATGACCTGATTTCCATGAACAGGGAATTCCAGATTATGATCACTGTACCATCAGGAAGCAAATCATCAGAGAGAAAAAAAAGGGAACAGGAGAGTAAGGAGAAGAAGCTTACTTTTGACCTTGAAAAGGACGTAACGGATATGATCCATGAAATCGGTGTGCCGGCTCATATTAAGGGATATCAGTACTTAAGAGAAGCAATCATGATGTCGGTGGAGGATCCGGATATGCTTGGCTCCATAACAAAAGTGCTTTACCCTACTATTGCAAAGAGGTATCAGACCACTTCAAGCCGAGTGGAGAGAGCCATCAGACATGCCATAGAGGTGGCCTGGAACAGAGGAAAAATGGAAACACTGGATAATCTCTTCGGATATACCATAAGTACAGGAAAAGGAAAGCCTACCAATTCTGAGTTCATTGCCCTGATCGCAGACAGAATCAGGCTGCAATATAAGAAATAAAGATAAAATAACAGATGCGCAGGACGAGTTTTTCCAAATTCTCTCTTTCATTGATAAGGTTTATGTTGTATACTATTATCTAAGAATAATATTGGAGGGTTTGTGATGAAAAAAATTCTTTTTGTCGCATCAGAGGGTGTACCATTTATTAAGACGGGAGGACTTGCCGATGTTGTAGGTTCCCTTCCCAAATGTATTGACAAGCGATATTTTGATGTGAGAGTAGTCCTTCCCAAATATACCTGCATGAGACAGGAAATGAAGGATAAGCTCAGTTATGTAACTCATTTTTACATGGATTTTCATTGGAAAAATGAGTATGTCGGTGTCCTGTATGCCGAGGTGGACGGAGTAAAATATTATTTCATAGATAATGAGAGCTTTTTTAACGGCTTTAAGCCCTATAGTGACAATGCCCTGTTTGAAATTGAGAAATATGCTTTTTTTTCAAAGGCAGCCTTGTCCATTCTTCCGGTGATCGATTTCAGACCTGATATCATTCACTGCCATGACTGGCAGACAGGTCTCATCCCGGTATATTTAAAAGAACGTTTCCAGGGAAGCGATTTTTATCGGGGCATTAAATCCATTATGACCATTCACAACCTGAAATTCCAGGGGAAATGGAGTGTAAAGGAAGTAAAGGATATCACGGGCCTTCCCGACTATTACTTTACACCCGATAAGCTGGAAGCCTACAAGGATGCCAACCTGTTAAAGGGCGGTATTGTGTATGCAGATGCGATCACTACCGTGAGCCCTACATACGCAGAAGAGATCAAGACACCTTTTTACGGAGAAAATCTGGATGGCCTGCTTCGTGCCAGAAGTCATGACCTTCGCGGTATCATAAACGGAATCGATACGGATGATTTCAATCCTGAAACGGATAAGAATATTGAGTACAATTACAATGCCATGAACTTCCGCAAGGAAAAAATCAAAAACAAGCGCGCACTTCAGGCGGAGCTTGGGCTGGAGCAGGATGATAGGAAGTTTATGATCGGCATTGTGTCGAGACTGACAGATCAGAAGGGCTTTGATCTGATCGCTTATATTATGGATGAACTCTGCCAGAGCAATGTGCAGATTGTGGTACTCGGCACCGGTGAGGAGCGCTATGAAAATATGTTCCGCCATTTCGACTGGAAGTACAATAATAAAGTGTCGGCCAATATCTATTATTCCGATGCCTTATCCCATAAGATCTACGCGGCAAGTGATGCATTCCTGATGCCGTCTCTGTTTGAACCCTGCGGTTTAAGCCAGCTGATGAGCCTCCGCTACGGAACTGTGCCGATTGTCAGGGAAACAGGCGGATTAAAGGATACGGTGCAGCCTTACAACGAGTATGAGAGCACCGGTACCGGATTTTCCTTTACCAATTATAATGCACATGAGATGCTTGGAACCATCTATTATGCAGAGAAGATCTTTTATGAGAAGAAGCGGGAATGGAACAAGATTGTTGACCGTGCCATGGCTGCTGACTTCTCCTGGAATGTATCCGCGAAAAAATATCAGGAAATGTATGACTGGCTAATCGGATAAATGATACGGAATATTTTGGAGCGTAACACAAATGCCTCAAAGCAAAAAAAATGATGGAATGATTATGCAGGCGGGGATTCTGGCTGTGGCCGGAATCATCGTCCGCATTATCGGACTTCTATATAACAGTCCGATGGCAGTCATTCTCGGAGATGAAGGAATCGGATATTACAATATGGCGTACAATGCTTATACCATTGTGCTTTTAATATCTTCCTACAGCATTCCTTCCGCCATTTCCAAAGTGATTGCCCAGAAACTTGCGGCAAAAGAATATCGAAATGCGCATCGAATTTTTAAATGTGCGCTGATTTATGTGCTGGTAGTAGGTGGTATTGCCAGCTTATTTGTGTTTTTCGGGGCAGGCTTGCTGGTGCAGGTAGAGTATGCCGTGCTTCCCCTTAAAGTGTTGGCTCCTACTATCTTTTTCAGTGGCATTTTAGGTGTTCTGAGGGGCTATTTCCAGGCTCACAGATCCATGGTGCAGACGTCCCTGTCACAGATCGTGGAGCAGATTTTAAATGCTGTTTTCAGCATTCTGATGGCATATTTACTGACCAAGGCCATGAGCAGCAGACCGGAGAGCGAGCAGCTTTCCTATGGAGCAGCCGGAGGAGCCATCGGTACCGGTGTCGGTGTGCTGACGGCGCTTCTCTTTATGCTTGGCATGTATGCGCTGAATCGCAAGATGATTCTCAGGAGGGTGAAGAGGGACAGAACTCCTTTTGATGATTCTTATGGGGAAGTGCTGAAAATGATCATTATGGTAGTGACGCCGTTTATCTTAAGCACTTTTATCTATAATGCCAATGTATTTATCAATCAGACCATTTATGAAAATATCTTAATGAGACAGAAAAACCTTGCAGATACGCTGATTGCATCCCAGATGGGGATTGCGGGAAAAGCGGTTAAGATCTCCAATATTCCCATTGCTCTTGCCTCTGCCATGGCGACGGCTCTGATCCCCGGAATCTCCAGTGATTTTGCGAGAAGAGATTTGGATGGAGTCAAGGGGAAAGTGGCAAAATCCATGAAGGTGACCATGCTGATCGCTATCCCTGCAGCAGTGGGGATCGGTGTCCTTGCAAAGCCTATTATGTGGGTTTTGTATCCTCAGAAATCCTCCATTGATCTGTCGTCGGCTTTGCTTTCCGTACTGGCAGTGAGTGTGGTGTTTTATTCTATGTCTACACTATCCAATGCGGTGCTGCAGTCTATCGGTAAATTAAACAGTCCTCTCATCAATGCGGCGTTGGCTCTGACTATACAGTCCGGTGCTTTGGCAGCTATGTTACTGTTCCTGGATGAATCATATGCGCCCTATTACTATATTATTGCAATGGCATGTTATTCCCTGCTGATCAGTATTTTTAACGGTATTTCCATCCGGAAAAATCTGAGATACAGACAGGAGATGGGGAATACTTTTTTAAAACCCTTCCTTTCCGCAGCAGTGATGGGAGTGGTAGCATTCGGTGTTTATCATGGACTGTATGCACTTCTCCCTGTCAATATTCTGGCGCTTTTTGTGGCTGTGGTGGTGGCGGTCATCGTTTACTTTGTATTGGTGATCCGCATGGGAGCCATGACGGAGGAGGAGCTTTCCGGCATGCCGAAGGGAAAAATGCTTGTAAAAATTGCAAGAAAACTGCATATTATGAAAGAAATGCGGGATGACTATGATGGATTTGGCGAAATGGATGATTCTGATGACTTCGATAGAAAAGAAGTGCCTGATATAGAGGATGATGATTACTGGCTTGATGATTAAATAAAAATAAAGTATAAAAATAAACCTCCCGGAAATACTACCACTGTAAGTGAATCATATTTTCAGGAGGTATTTTTATGGCCAGTTTATCAGAACTTGAATTACAGAATCTCCGCCATTTGATCGGCGGCTATGACACCACCCATTGCAAAATGAAGGAATATGCCGGGGAAGCGACTGATCCCAAGATCAAGCAGTTTTTTGAAAAAGGTGCAAAGTCTGCGATGGACAACAAAAATCAGCTGATGAAGTTTTTGCAGTAGGAGGGATGGAAGATGCAGTTAAATGAAAAGACAATGGTAGCAGATACTTTGGCGGGAATCAACGGAGAGCTGGTGCGCTTCGGCGAGATGATTCCGCAGACGGAAAACAAGGAGTTAAAGCAGACCTTAAAACAATTTCGAAATGCCTGTGAGCAGTCTCAGGAGGAGATCTATCAGCTGGCAAGAGAAAAATCCTATTATGTGCCAGCATCCAAGGCAACACAGGAAGAGATCGATCATGTAAAGAGCCTGTTTACGGAAGGCACTCTTTAGGCAGATTCAGAAAAGGTATCAGATAAGGGACCGGTGTATGAACCGATCCCTTATTTTTAACCTATATTATCATCCGTTCTTTACAACTGCTGTATCTTTGAAATATCCGTGTCGATCATCATGGAGTAGTTGGTATAGTACACCACAAATCCGGGTTTGCTGCCGTTTGGCTTTTTCACATTTTTCTTTTGCAGATAGTCAACTTCCACCTTTTCCTGGTCACGGCCTTTGGAGTAATAGGCGGCAAGTCTCGCGGCTTCCTCGAAGGTGGTATCGGGAAGTTCCTCACCGTTCGTCTTTACCACAACATGGGAGCCGGGAATTCCTTTGGCGTGAAACCACCAGTCATTTCCCGTGGCAAACTTAAAGGTGAGCTCATCGTTCTGGTAATTGTTTTTTCCTACATAGATATGGAAGCCGTCGCTGCTGATATAGTGGAAAGGACGGCTGGTGACCTTGACTTTTTTGGTACCGCCTTTTCTGCGGATATAACCGCTCTCGATCAGTTCTTCCCTGATCTGGGTGAGATCCTCCTCAAGCAATGCGATATCAAGGGCTGTCTGAATGGATTCCAGATGATCGATCTCTTCCTTTACTTCCAGTGTGAGAGTGGAAAGCGCCTCGTAGGTTCGCTTCAGCTTTCCGTATTTCTCGAAATATTTTTTTGCATTTTCCGAGGCGGAAAGAAGTGGGTCAAGAGGGACGGTGATCATCTCTCCGGTATAGTAATTAAGCGCTTCCATGGATTTGGCACCGGGGGCAACGTTGTAGCCGTAGGTGTTGAGAAGTTCCCCGTAGACCTTGTACTTGTCCTTCTTTTCGGTATCCTGCATCTGCTTGAGCTGCAGGTTATATTTTTTGATGTTGCGCTCAAGAGCAGTCTGTACGATCCTGCGAAGATCGGAAGATTTCTGGCGAATGCGGGTAATCTGATTTTTTTGGGCATAGTACTGTTCAAGGAGAGCGGAAATGGAGGTAAATTCCATCCTGTTGTCGCCGGAAAAGGAGAGAAGCGGCAAAGCCGCAAACTCTGCCGGAGCACCGTTTTCATAGACAATGACGGGTTCGAAATTTCCTCCCTTCACTCTTTTCATCACAGAGTCAAAGGCTTCATATAATTGCATGAGCTGCGCTTCCCCATCTGGAGTTTCCCTGAAAACAGCGGTAGAAGAGTCCCCGTCCATGCGGCCCTCCGCGCAGATTTCGTTTGCAATCACAGGGGATAAGCCTGTATAGGAAGAATAGAGCGCTTTAAAAACAGGCATGGATTTATCCGTAATGAGGGATTTGAAGCTTTCATATGTTGTGGTGAGCGGATCCGCTTTATCCTGCGTTAAAGGGATAAAATAGTCTCTGCCCGGAAGGACCTCCCTGACAGAACTTACCATGCCGGAAATATGCTTGATGCTGTCAATGATTTTATTATCCTCATTGATAAAAATGATATTGCTGTGTTTACCCATGATTTCCACTACAAGTGTTTTTTTACAGAGATCACCCATCTCGTCCAGATGCTCAATATGAATCCGGACAATACGCTCCAGGCCGGGCTGGGTAATATCCGTGATCCTGCCATTTTGCAGATGCTTTCGAAGAAGCATACAAAAACCGGGAGCTGTCATTGGACTTTGCTTATTTGCTTCCGTGAGGTAGATAAGGGGAAGGGATGCACCCGCTGAGAGAAACAGTCTCTTCTGACCTCCGTCAGTCGTTTTTATGGTAAGCAGCAACTCGTCACTTTCCGGCTGGGCGATTTTGTAGATGCGCCCGCCAAGCAGATTCTCTTTGAGTTCCTTCACGACGGCTGCCACAGTAATTCCGTCAAATGCCATTTTTGTGTCTCCTTTTTATGCTGAACTTTTTCTTCCTATATCATATCGCATATTTCCTTTTCAAACAAGCAAACCTTGACGTTTTTCTATACTTAGCCTATAATATTATGGAATACGCAGACTGGGGGAAAAAGGTGCTGCGCATTTAAGTTGGAAGGTACAAAGGAGTAATAGCATGATTAAAAGTATGACCGGCTTCGGCAGATGCGAAGTACAGGAGGGTGACCGTAAGATTACGGTGGAAATGAAATCGGTAAATCACAGATATCTGGATGTTACCATCAAAATGCCCAAGAAGCTGAATTTTTTTGAAGCAGCAATCAGAAGTGAACTGAAAAATTATATTCAGAGAGGTAAAGTTGATATCTTTATTACATATGAGGATTTTACGGAGTCCAATGTATGTGTGAAGTACAACAAAGAACTTGCAGCTGAATATATGAACTATCTGAATAAGATGGCAGAGGATTTTTCCCTTGATAATGATATCAGGGTATCGAGCCTTGCAAGATTTCCTGAAATCCTTACGATGGAGGAGCAGACTATTGACGAGGAAGAACTCTGGCAGCTTCTGGATAAGGCAATCAAAGGTGCAGCGGAAGGATTTGTGGAAACCAGGATCAAAGAGGGTGAACACCTTCGTGATGATCTTCTTGATAAGCTTGATAATATGCTTAAGAATGTAGATTTTATCACAGAGCGTTCTCCGAAGATTATCGAGGAGTACAGACAGAGGCTGGAAGAGAAAGTCAGGGAGCTGTTAGAGGATACCAAGGTTGACGAGAACAGGCTCCTGACAGAAGTGACCATCTTTGCAGATAAGGTTTGTGTGGATGAAGAACTAGTTCGTCTGCGCAGTCATATTGAGACCACCCGGGATACTTTGATCGCAGGCGGAAGTATCGGGCGAAAGCTTGACTTTATCGCACAGGAGATGAACAGAGAGGCAAATACGATCCTGTCTAAGTCAAATGATCTCGAAATTTCCAATCATGCCATAGAACTGAAGACAGAGATTGAGAAGGTAAGAGAACAGATTCAGAATATCGAATAGTGGGGATAGCATTGAATAAATTGATTCATATTGGGTTTGGCAACATTGTAAATGCAGGTAAGATCATTGCCATCGTCAGTCCTGATTCCGCACCGGTAAAGAGAATGGTGCAGCGGGCCAGAGAGGATGGCAGCGCCATCGATGCCACGCAGGGGAGAAAAACAAAAGCCGTATTGGTAATGGAGAACAGCCAGCTTGTATTATCTGCACTGCTGCCGGAAACCATTGCCCAGAGAGCGCAGGCGGAAGGTAAAGATGAAGATGAGACGTAAGGGAATTTTAATCGTAGTTTCCGGTTTCTCGGGAGTCGGAAAAGGAACGCTGATGAAACAGCTTGTACATTCCTATGACAATTATGCTCTGTCGATTTCCATGACAACAAGACAGCCGAGACCCGGTGAAAGTGACGGGAAAGAATATTTCTTTGTGAGCAGAGAGGTCTTTGAAAAGACAATCGCTGAAAATGGCCTGATCGAATATGCCAATTACTGTGGCAATTATTACGGAACGCCAAAAGAATATGTGGAAAAGCAGCTGGAAAAGGGAAAGGATGTGATCCTTGAAATTGAGATTCAGGGAGCCCTGAAGGTCAGGGAACAGTTCCCTACGGCACTCCTTTTGTTTGTAATGCCGCCAAGTGCACAGGAGCTTAAGAAACGCCTTGAGGGAAGAGGAACGGAAACCGAAGAGGTGATTGCTAAGCGGCTTAAGCGTGCCACGGAGGAAGCGGAAGGAATTGAAAATTACGATTTTATCGTAATCAATGATAAGCTTGAAGAATGCGTGAAAGAAATGCATGGTCTGATACTGGCAGCCCATGAAACACCTGACAGAAATCAGGAATTTATCGATAATATGAGAAAGGAACTGGAAGCCTTTGTAAAATAGGTTTTCCTTAAGGAAAGGAGAAAATTATGTTACATCCATCTTATTCAGATTTAATGAAAGTAGTAAACAGTGAAGTGGAACCCGGTGAAGCACCTGTGGTAAACAGCAGATACTCTATTGTGATGGCAACTTCAAAGCGCGCAAGACAGATTATTGCAGGAGACGAACCTCTGGTAAACGTAAAGGACAGCAAGCCCTTATCCATTGCGGTGGAGGAACTGAATCAGGGAAAGATCAAAATTCTTTCCGACGAAGAATAAAAGGCGGATGCCGCGTCCCGCGGTATATCTTTGCTAAGAAGAAAAGGCGGCCGGGTACGTGGGCCGCTGTTTCACTATATATAGAAAGGTAGCGATATGAATATATTTTTTGTATCCCTGGGCTGTGACAAGAACCTTGTGGACTCAGAGGTCATGCTCGGCATGCTGAGAGAAAAGGGATATTGTTTTACCGATGATGAGACACAGGCGGATGCTGTTGTCATCAATACCTGCTGTTTTATCAATGATGCCAAGGAGGAGAGCATTAACACCATCCTTGAAATGGCAGAGCTGAAAAAGAGCGGCAGGCTGAAAGCACTGATTGTGACAGGATGTCTGGCACAGCGTTATCAGGAAGAAATCCAGTCGGAAATTGAGGAAGTGGATGCCATCATAGGTACATCTGCCATAGAAACAATTGTTGAGACCCTGGAGGAGGTTCTTGCAGGAAAACATAATAATCACATTGAATCTCTTGACAAGGCACCCCTTGGCGGAAAGGAACGCGTGGTCACCACCGGAGGGTATTATTCTTACCTTAAGATTGCGGAAGGCTGTAATAAGCATTGCACCTACTGTATCATTCCCAAAGTGCGTGGCAATTACAGAAGCGTTCCCATGGAAAAGCTTCTTGCGGAGGCTGCGCAGCTTGCAAAGAAGGGTGTAAAAGAACTGATTCTGGTCGCCCAGGAGACCACGCTTTACGGCACCGACCTGTACGGCGAAAAGAAATTACCTGTACTTTTACATGAGCTGTGCAGAATAGAGGGACTTGAATGGATCAGGATTCTCTACTGTTATCCTGAGGAGATCACGGAGGAGCTGATACAGACCATTAAGGAAGAACCCAAGATCTGTCATTATCTCGATATTCCTATTCAGAGTGGCAGCGACCGCATTTTAAAACTGATGGGGAGAAGAACGAACACCGATCAGATCCGTAATATGATCAGCAAGCTTAGAAGGGAAATACCGGATATCTGTATCCGCACCACCTTTATCACGGGCTTCCCCACAGAGACGGAGGAAGATTTCACAGATACCATGGAGTTTATCAACGAGATGGAATTTGACCGTCTCGGAGTGTTTACCTATTCACCGGAGGAGGACACACCTGCAGCAAATATGGATGGGCAGGTGGAAGAGGAAGTCAAGGTAAGACGACAGGAAGAAATGATGGAGCTTCAGCAGGAAATTGCCTTTGAAGCTGCAGAGAATATGAAGGGCAGAATCCTGAAAGTGATGATTGAAGGAAAGCTTACGGATGAGGATGCCTATGTGGCAAGAACTTATAAGGATGCTCCCGGCGTGGACGGATATCTGTTTGTCAATACGGACTGGTCCCTGATGAGTGGGGATTTTGTGACTGTCAGGGTAGCCGGAGCAGGCGGGTATGATCTTGTCGGAGAAATTGTTGAAGAAAAAGAAGAATAGTGGAGGAAAGTATGAATCTGCCAAATAAACTCACCATATTTCGTGTCATTTTAATCCCGTTTTTTATTATTGCATTGCTGGTTCCCGGGATACCGGCAGGCAACTGGATCGCCCTTGCCATATTTATTGTAGCGAGCCTTACGGATCTTCTGGATGGCAAGATTGCGAGAAAATATAATCTGGTTACGAATTTCGGTAAATTCATGGATCCCCTTGCTGACAAGCTTCTGGTGTGCTCTGCACTGATCTGCCTTGTGGAGCTTTCCAGGATTCCTTCCTGGATGGTGGTGATCATCATTGCAAGGGAATTTACCATCAGCGGCTTCAGGCTGATTGCGGCGGACAACGGCGTTGTGATCGCTGCAAGCTACTGGGGAAAATTTAAGACCACCTTCCAGATGATTGCAGTCTGCCTTATGATTGCAAACATTTCGGCTCTCAGCCTTTTGACCACTGTCATCACATGGATTGCGGTTATTCTTACAGTGGTATCTCTTGTAGATTATCTGGTCAAGAATAAGGATGTTATGAAGGAGACAAAATAATGAGTCCGGAAGAGGAAGCAGTGCAGATTTTAATGGAAAAGGGCTATGACATCACAACGGCAGAGTCCTGTACAGGCGGTATGATAGCCTCGACTCTCATCAATGTTTCCGGTATTTCCGAAATTTACAGGGAAGGCTATATCACTTATGCCAATGAGGCAAAGCATAAGCTTCTCGGCGTAAAAGAAGAAACGCTGAAAGCTTACGGAGCCGTCAGTGAGCAGACTGCATATGAAATGGCACTCGGTGCAGCAAAGGCCGCAGATGCAAAAGTTTCTCTGGCGGTAACGGGAATTGCAGGACCGGGAGGCGGAACAAAGGAGAAACCGGTAGGACTTGTATACATCGGATGCTGCATTGACGGCAAGGTGAACGTTTTGAGAAACCTGTTTCAGGGAGACCGTTTGTCTGTGAGAAAGCAGGCAACAGCGCGGGCACTTGAGCTTTTGCTGGAATGCCTGAAAAATGAAAAACAGGTTTGAAGATAAGTGAGGTAAGAAAATGAAAAAAGGATGGAGTGCCGGCAAAATTATCGGAGTGATAGCGGGAGTTATTGCAGCTGTCATTATTTTGTGGATCGCGTTTATAGCCAGTATGTTTCAGCTTGTCGATTTTTTTGCGCAGATAGAGGAAGACAGTATCGATGAGTATGAATGGTCCTACGATTATGACGAGGATGATGCGGAGGATGAAGACCGGCAGGATGATCGCGGATATGATGACAGAAGTGATGAGGATGATGACCGTTCCTCCGGAAACGGCGGAAATATCGGCGACGGAGAATATTATGATTTTGAAAATGCTATCCGTGAAGATCTTCCTTATCAGATAACAATACAGTCCTATGAAAAGGACGATTTCACATCCGAAAATGGCGGAAAAGCAGAGCTTTCCTTTGAGTATGCCGTGATAAGCGGTGATGTGCCCAATTCGGACGGAATCAACCGGATTCTGTATGAGGAAGTGAGTGAGGTGGAGGAACACATGGTTTCTTCTGCAGAGCTTCTCTCGGAGAATGATGAATATCAGTATACGGGTACCTGCTATGTCACTTATATGTCGGAAGATGTCTTAAGTGTGGTCTATGTGGAATATGGATATCTGAATGATCAGTTTTTGGAAAGCTATGTGATTTCCATAAACTTTGACATGCAGACAGGAATGACCTTAAGCAATACCAATCTGGTAAATATGAATGACCAGTTTTCCATTGATTTCCGTGAAAGATGCGAAAAACAGAACGGAAGGATCAGTGGGCTTTCCGGCATGTCTGATCAGGAGATTACAGAATATCTCAGCAACAAGAATTCGCTGATCATTTTTTATACACCGCTTGGAATGGAGATTGGGTTTAATTATTATGACGGATGGGTTACCGTAACCTACCAGGACTATGAAAAATTTGCAAAACAGTTTTAGACTTTATTTTGTGATAGAAAGTGCAAAGAGAGAGCCAATTTTGAACAATTGGCTCTTTTCTTTTTCTTATAAAAGTGAAAGGGATATACTTTCTTTTGTTGCGGAAAAGAAATGAATGTGATACCATATTTTTATAAAAATCAGATACGGGCTGCCTTGACTGTATCGCCTGAAATTCTGCTTTGCATATCCGGCATCTTCTGCCACAAATCCAAAGCAAAAACAGGAAAAGAAGGGAGAGATGCCATTGAGGGAGTTTTAATGGACAGCTATAGTGTTATATTAAAAGAAAGTAAAAAGTAATTGACAAATCTGAACATTTGTTTTATTCTGTATACAGAACAAATGTTCCTATCAAAAGGAGAAAGTATTTATGGAAAGAGATGAAAAATTAAAAGCACTTGATGCAGCACTCGGACAGATTGAGAAGCAGTTCGGGAAAGGTGCAGTCATGAAGCTTGGGGATCCGGCTGCACAGATGAATATAGAAACCATTCCTACAGGTTCGTTAAGCCTTGATATTGCGCTTGGACTCGGTGGTATTCCCAAGGGCAGAGTGATCGAAATTTACGGTCCTGAGTCCAGTGGTAAGACCACGGTTACTCTTCACATGATCGCAGAAGTGCAAAAGAGCGGTGGTATTGCCGGATTTATTGATGCTGAACATGCTCTTGATCCTGTTTATGCCAAAAACATCGGTGTAGATGTAGATAACCTTTACATATCGCAGCCTGACAACGGAGAACAGGCATTGGAGATCACGGAGACCATGGTCCGTTCCGGTGCTCTTGATATTGTGGTTGTTGACTCTGTTGCAGCACTTGTTCCCAAGGCTGAAATCGATGGGGATATGGGAGACAGTCATGTAGGTCTGCAGGCAAGACTGATGTCTCAGGCACTGCGTAAACTGACGGCGGTGATCAGCAAATCGAACTGTACCGTTGTGTTTATCAATCAGCTTCGTGAAAAAGTTGGTGTGATGTTCGGTAATCCGGAAACCACAACAGGTGGCCGCGCTCTTAAGTTCTATTCCTCCGTCAGAATGGATGTGAGAAGAATAGAGTCCTTGAAGCAGGGGGGAGAGGTAATCGGTAACAGGACCAGAGTAAAAGTGGTAAAGAACAAAATTGCTCCTCCGTTTAAAGAAGCGGAATTTGATATTATGTTTGGAGAGGGAATCTCTTATGAAGGTGATGTCCTCGATCTGGCTGCCAGCATTAATGTGATCAATAAGAGCGGTGCATGGTATGCGTATGAAGGAGAGAAAATCGGTCAGGGACGTGAAAATGCCAAGCTTTATCTGAAGGACCATCCCGATGTCTGTGAGGAAGTGGCAGATAAGGTCAGAGCGCATTTCCACATTGGTGTATCACAGGATGATCCCGCAAATACAAAAGAGGAAGAATAGCAGTCATGACAGTTACGAAGATAACTGAAATTTCCAAGTCAAAATTGAAAATTACAATTGATGAAGAGTTCGCCTTTGTTTTATACAAAGGCGAATTGCATCATTATCGGCTGCAGGAGGGAGAAGAGATCTCGGATGAGGTATATTCGGAAATCATGGAGGAAATTCTTCCTAAGAGAGCGAAGCTTCGCGCCATGAATCTTCTGAAGACGAGAGCATACACGGAAAAGCAGCTTACAGATAAACTGCGTGAAGGCGGTTATCCGGAAAGCATTATCGAGGATGCAATCAGTTACGTGATCTCTTACGGATATCTCAATGACAGATTCTATGCTGCCGATTACATAGAATATAATAAAGAGGTAAGGAGCAGAACACAGATTTTCAACGCTCTGATACAGAAGGGAATCCCGAAGGAAATTGTTGAAGAGGTATGGGAGGAAAATGTGCAGGAAGAGGGAATAGATCTCGAGCAGAAACAGATCCTCTCCTGGATGAAAAAGAAAAATTTTGATCCGGAAAAGGCTTCCTATGAGGAAAAACAGAAGTTTTCGGCATTTTTGTACAGAAAAGGTTTTCAAATCGACGCGATCAGATGTGCACTTTTACTTGACATAACATCGATTTGAGTTTAAAATTTAAGTGTTGTAAATTTGTTTTTAGAATGTTTACTACATACATTCTATATAGATAAGCGTACAATGAAAATTTAATAAGGAGGTGCTCCTGTAATGGTGCAAGTTTTGATTGCAGTAATCATTACTCTGATTGTCACTGCCTTGGTAGTATGGTTCCTTGCATCTGCATATCATAAGAAGGTATCAGAGGCTAAGATAGGAAGTGCAGAAGATAAGGCAAGAGAGATTATTGATGAGGCTTTGAAAACTGCTGAAACCAAGAAGCGCGAGGCTTTACTGGAAGTAAAGGAAGAATCAATTCGTACCAAGAACGAGTTGGACAAGGAAGTAAAGGAACGTCGTGCGGAGGCTCAGCGTTATGAACGCAGAGTTCAGCAGAAGGAAGAAGCAATCGATAAGAAATCAGATGCAATTGAGAAAAAGGAAGCAAATCTGGCTGCAAGGGAAGAGGAACTTTCCAAGCAGAGAGAAGAGATTTCCAAGCTGAATGAGCAAAGATTACAGGAACTGGAACGAATCTCAGGTTTAACCTCCGAACAAGCAAAAGAGTATTTACTGAAAATTGTTGAAGATGAAGTGAAACATGAAACGGCTGTCATGATCAAAGAGATGGAGAGCCGTGCTAAGGAAGAAGCAGACAAGAAAGCAAAGGAATATGTAGTTAACGCGATTCAGAAATGTGCAGCAGATCACGTGTCAGAGACTACTATTTCCGTTGTACAGCTTCCTAACGATGAGATGAAAGGAAGAATCATCGGTCGAGAGGGCAGAAACATCAGAACTCTCGAAACACTGACAGGTGTTGATCTGATTATTGACGATACACCGGAAGCAGTTATTCTTTCCGGATTTGATCCGATCCGTCGTGAGGTTGCAAGAATTGCCCTTGAAAAACTCATTGTAGATGGACGTATCCATCCTGCAAGAATTGAAGAGATGGTTGAAAAGGCGCAAAAAGAAGTAGAAGTTATGATCAAGGAAGAAGGAGAGGCTGCTACTCTGGAAGTTGGAGTACACGGCATTCATCCCGAACTTGTCAGACTGCTGGGTAAGATGAAATTCAGAACCAGCTACGGCCAGAATGCATTAAAACATTCTATCGAGGTGGCACAGTTGTCAGGACTGCTTGCCGCAGAGATGGGACTTGATGTAAGAATGGCTAAGCGTGCAGGTTTACTGCATGATATTGGTAAGGCTGTTGACCATGAGATGGAAGGCTCCCATATACAGCTTGGTGTGGAACTTTGTAGAAAATACAAGGAATCTGCCGTTGTTATTAATGCTGTGGAAGCACATCATGGCGATGTAGAGCCCCAGTCACTGATTGCATGTATTGTACAAGCTGCTGATACAATATCCGCTGCAAGACCGGGTGCAAGAAGAGAGACGCTTGAAACCTATACAAGCAGACTCAAACAATTAGAAGATATCACAAACAATTTTAAAGGTGTAGATAAGTCTTTTGCTATTCAGGCAGGTAGAGAGGTTCGTGTAATGGTAGTTCCGGATCAAATTTCTGATTCTGACATGGTACTGCTGGCACGTGATATTTCCAAGCAGATTGAAGCTGAACTGGAATATCCCGGACAGATTAAGGTCAATGTAATCAGAGAATCCCGCGTAATTGATTATGCAAAATAATGATTATTAAAAATGAGAGGCGAATGGTTTTTCCATTCGCCTTTTCTATTTTCTATAAAAACAGTTCAGCCGCGCCAATTCGCAAAGTCGCACCTGCCGGTGCTTTTTGCTGTTTGCAGGCAACAGTGCAGCCGCTGCCCTTAAACAGTTCAGCCGCGCCAATTCGCAAAGCCGCACCTATCGGTGCTTTCCCGCTGCTTCGCAGCTAACTTTGCTCATTACGTGGCGCTCAGCTCATGCATATGCACAAACCCAAAAATGTGCAAGCACATTTTGTGCTGTTTGCACATATGCATGGCTGAACTGTTTTGAAAAAAGTACTTGTAGTATTAGTCACTCTATAGTAAAATAATACGTGGCGTTTGGATTGTATACAATTATCCAACGATACCGAGGAGCTGATTTAGGAGGAGAGTGCTGTATGAAGGCATATAAGGAATTGAGCAAAGAAGAACTTCTTACTTTGAAAGAAGACTTGAACAAAGAATACGAAGAGGTCAAAGCAAAAGGTTTGAAACTTGATATGTCAAGAGGAAAGCCGGCGGCCTCCCAGCTTGATATGGAAATGGAATTTATGGATGTGCTTAACTCCGGGTCTGTATTGAAAACAGAAGCAGGCGTTGACTGCAGAAATTATGGTGTTCTGGAGGGTATTCCTGAAGCAAGAAAACTGATGGGAGACATGCTCGGTGTCTCTGCCGACCAGGTGATCGTCTGTGGAAATGCCAGCTTAACGATTATGTATGATACCATTGCCCGATCCATGATCTTTGGTGTTTTGGGAAGTACGCCCTGGTGTAAGCTCGATAAAGTAAAATTTTTGTGCCCGGTTCCGGGTTATGACAGACATTTTGCGATTACAGAGCAGTTTGGAATAGAAATGATCACTGTTCCGATGACAAAGACAGGACCGGATATGGATTTTGTTGAAAAGCTTGTCAGTGAGGACGAGGCGATAAAGGGAATCTGGTGTGTGCCCAAGTATTCCAATCCCCAGGGAATCACTTACTCTGATGAGACAGTAAAGAGATTTGCATCGTTAAAGCCTGCAGCAAAGGATTTCAGAATCTTCTGGGATAATGCCTACGTGATTCATGATCTGTATGAGGATAAGAGCGACAGCCTTCTCGATATCATTAGTGAATGTGAAAAGGCAGGAAATCCTGATATGGTGTATGAATTCTGCTCCACCTCAAAGGTGACTTTCCCCGGAGGCGGTATTGCGGCAGTTGCATCTTCCAAAGAGAACCTTGAATGGTTTAAGAAGACGATGACGATACAGACGATCGGATATGACAAGCTGAATCAGCTTCGCCATGTCAGATATTTTAAAGATATTGATGGCATGAAAGCGCATATGAAGAAGCATGCTGCCATCATGAGACCTAAGTTTGAAGCCGTTCTTGCAGTGCTTGACAGGGAGCTGACCGGGCTTGAGATCGGTTCCTGGGTGAAACCAAACGGAGGTTATTTCATTTCCTTTGATGCCCTTCCCGGCTGTGCAAAGGAGATCGTAAGCAAATGTAAGGAGGCAGGAGTGACCCTGACAGGCGCAGGCGCTACCTATCCCTATAAGAAGGATCCGAATGACAGCAATATCCGTCTGGCACCTACTTTCCCCACACCGGAAGAGCTTGCTGTTGCGGCAGATCTTTTCGTGCTTTGCGTGAAGCTTGTGAGTGTGGACAAATTGCTGGCAGAAAAGTAAGAAAGCAGAGCCTGAAACAGTAGGGGCTGTCTGAAAGGATTAGGTATGGAAGAGTTTAAGCGATTGTCCCGGGACCTGGTACAGAGAGGGGCTATCATCGATTATTATCAGGACACCATTCAGGTGCCTAACGGCAATATTGTGAAATGGGATTTTATCAAGCATAACGGTGCGGCTGCAGTTGTTCCCGTAGATGACCGGGGAAGACTGATCATGGTGCGGCAGTACCGAAACGCGCTGGACCGCTATACACTGGAAATCCCTGCAGGCGGACTTGACGGACCGGATGAGCCTACGAAGGATGCGGCAGCAAGAGAACTGACAGAGGAGACCGGATACACCGCTGAAAAGCTGGAGTTTCTGCTTTCCGTAAGAACAACAGTTGCCTTTTGTAATGAGAAGATCGATATCTATGTAGCCACCGGCTTAAAGCCCGGCAAACAGCATCTGGATGAGGATGAATATGTGGATGTAAAAGCTTATGACCTTGAAGAGCTGGTTCAGAAAATTCTGACCGGGGAGATCCAGGATTCCAAGACTGTTTCCGCAATTCTGGCCTATAAGGAAAAATACGTGAACAGGTAGTGCATATGCACTGCCTGTTTTTCATATATTGGATAAAGGCAGTCAGGCAGAGGCCGATTCAATATAAAAGCGGGGACAAAGAGTGTATCAGCAGGAAAAAAAGAAAATTTACAGAAAGTGGTTGCTTATTTTCGGACTTGGATTTTTTCTCGGAATTTTGATTATGAACTTTGGCAGTAACAGATTTCTTGCAGAGGGAGAACTTCTTGATATGACAACGCTCGGAAGAATGCGTTATATGGAAATAGACGGTGGAAACTTTTTGAGATATGAACTTCCCCAAAGATTTAAATTGTTTTTGATGCTGCTTTTCTTTTCCACCACCTGTTTCGGGATCGTTCTTGTTTATCTCTGCATTGCATGGCAGGGAATGCTCACGGGGATGCTCATGACTGCGGTCATCATTAAGTTTGGATGGAAAGGGATACTGGTAATCTTTGCAGGTATTTTTCCACAGCATTTTTTGTTTATTCCGGCGGCAGTCATGATGCTCTGCTGGTGTTGTCAGACCTGCAGCACGTTATACTTTCCGGGCAAAAATATATGGTATTCTTATCACGATAAGGGAAAACAGTATCTCCATCAGGCGGGTATGCTGCTATGGATCTTTTTTATTGTGGCTATCGGCTGTATCATGGAATGCTATGTCAATCCCATTCTGGTATCGGATATCATTAAATTATTATAAAAAAGCTTCCCTGCTTATGCAGAGAAGCTTTTGCGTCAATAAAATTATTCATAATCGGCAATATCATAAATCAACTGCTCGGAGGCTTCCCATCCAAGGCAGGCATCCGTGATGGATTTGCCGTACACACCGTCGCCCACTTTCTGGTTGCCCTCCACAAGATAGCTTTCCACCATCACACCCTTTACAAGGTTGTGGATATCGGGATTGAGCTGCCGGCTGTGCATCACTTCTTTTACAATTCTGACCTGCTGCTCATAATGCTTGGCGGAATTGCTGTGATTGGCATCAATAATCGTAGCGGGATTTTTTAAATCTCTTTCATTATATAAATTTAAAAGAAGATTCAGGTCTTCATAATGATAGTTTGCAAGATTCTGGCCATGCTTGCTGGTTGCACCCCGAAGAACGGTATGGGCAAGCTCGTTTCCGGTGGTGTTTACCTCCCAGCCTCTGTAAGTGAAGGTGTGGGGATGCTGGGCAGCGTAAACCGAGTTCAGCATTACCGTCAGGTCGCCGCTTGTAGGATTTTTCATGCCGGCAGGCACATCGAATCCGCTGACGGTCATTCGATGCTGCTGATCTTCAACAGAGCGGGCACCTATTGCAACATAGGAAAGGATATCGGAGACATAGCGCCAGTTTTCGGGATAAAGCATTTCATCGGCTGCAGTTAATCCGGAAACATCCATGGCATGGATCTGCATCTTTCTCATGGCGATGAGCCCTGCGAGAAGATCGGGCTTTTTTTCCGGGTCAGGCTGATGCACGATCCCTTTGTATCCTTCGCCGGTTGTTCTGGGCTTATTGGTATATACTCTGGGAATCAGGATCAGCTTGTCCTTTACCTTTTCGTTTACTTTGGCAAGACGGGTGACATATTCGCAGACAGCATCCTCGTTATCTGCGGAACAGGGACCGATGATCACGAGAAACTTGTTGCTTTTGCCGGTAATCACATCTCTGATTTCACGGTCTCTTTCTTCTTTTAATTTAGCCAGGTTCTCCGGAACAGGATATTGTGCCCTGATTTCACTGGGAGTCGGTAATTTTTTGACGAATTCAAATGACATACTGTTTTCCTCCTAAATAAACCGTGTCTATTATAATATAGAAAAAATCAAAGCGCAAGGAAAATCAAGGCGTAAGTCTTGCATTAGGCAGGGAAAAAGTGTAAAATTGCATGAGTAACGAATTATAGGAAGAGGAGGCCGGCAAGATGGCGCTTAGTAAGAAACCGGTAACAGGTATGAAGGATATTCTGCCTGAGGAAATGCAGATCAGAGATTATGTGATCAGTGTAATCAAAGAGACATATGGAAAATTCGGATTTACTTCCATTGAGACTCCCTGCGTGGAAAATATTGAAAATTTGAGCAATAAGCAGGGCGGCGAAAATGAGAAGCTGATCTTTAAGATATTAAAAAGAGGAGAGAAGCTGAACCTAGAGACGGCAGAGTCGGAGAAGGATCTGGTAGATGGCGGACTTCGCTATGACCTGACAGTGCCCCTTGTGCGCTTTTATTCCAACCATGCCAATGAGTTGCCTTCTCCTTTTAAGGCGCTTCAGATGGGAAATGTATGGCGTGCCGACAGACCCCAGAGAGGACGTTACCGCCAGTTCATGCAGTGCGATATTGATATCCTGGGAGAACCCTCCAATCTGGCGGAGATAGAGCTGATCCTGGCAACCACCACAACGCTTGGAAAGCTTGGATTTAAAAATTTCCAGATCAGAATCAACGAGAGAAGAATCCTGAAGGCTATGGCGGCCTACAGCGGATTCCCGGAGGAATCCTATGACAGTGTATTTATCACGCTCGACAAGATGGATAAGATCGGAATCTCAGGCGTGGAAGCTGAACTTCTGGAAAACGGCTTTGCAAAGGAGAGTGTCGACAAGTATCTTGCTCTGTTTAAGGGAATGGAGAATACTTCCGACGGTCTTTCCTATCTTTCCGAAAAACTGGGAGATTTTCTGGATGAGGAAGTAAAGACGAGCCTTCAGGAGATTATGGAAAGCGTTGGTGCAACCAAGAGCTCTGATTTTGAACTGGTATTTGACCCTACTCTGGTGAGAGGTATGTCTTACTATACAGGTACCATTTTTGAGATTGCCATGCCGGAATTCGGCGGAAGCTGTGGCGGCGGAGGAAGATATGACAAGATGGTTGGCAAGTTTACCGGCAATGACGTACCGGCCTGTGGCTTTTCCATCGGCTTTGAGAGAATCATTCTGCTTCTGATGGAGAGTGGCTTCAAGGTACCTTCCCAGCCAAAGAAGGTGGCCTATCTGATCGAGAAGGGGATTCCTTCGCAGGAACTTTGCAAGGTCATCGCACAGGCACAGGAGGAGAGAAAAGAGGGATTGCAGGTACTGGTAGTCCGCATGAACAAGAACAAGAAATTCCAGAAGGAGCAGCTCACCAAAGAGGGCTATACGGAATTTAAGGAATTTTACAAGAATCCTTTAAAATAAATTTGAAAGGGATTTATCAGAGTGATCCATTTATATTATGCAGATTTTTCTTCCGGGGATCCGGCCAAACTGATCCCGGAATACAGCAGTAAAATTGACACAGAACGATTGCAGAAGGTAATGCGCACCAAGGCTGACTCAGCCAAGGTGCGCAGTTTGATTGCGGGCTATTTGCTGCAGGTGGGGGTAAAGGGCTTTTTAAAAGAAAACAGGACCGGCAGAGCGGAGGCCTTTAAAACTCTTCCTGATGCAGAGGAGGTATTGCCTCTCCGGTATCGTTACACGGACCAGGGAAAGCCTTACCTTACGGATTATCCCGGCCTTTACTTTAATCTTTCCCATTCCGGCAATGTGGTGGTCTGCGCAGTGGCGGACTGCGAGATCGGCACGGATGTGCAGATTTACGGAAAGGGAAGAGAAGCTGTGGCAAAACGCTTTTTTACGGAAAAAGAGCAGAAAATGCTTCAGAGGGCAAAGAAAGAGGGAAGGTTTGAAGAAGTATTCTTTGCCCTTTGGAGCATTAAGGAGAGCTATCTGAAATACACAGGGCTTGGCATGAAAAAGGGGCTTGACTCCTTTGACATTGATTTTGACAGCCAAAGGATCATTGATTTATCCGGCGGGAAGGAAGCTGCAAAGCAGGTATTTTTCAGACAGATTTCCCTCCCAAACCTTTCAGAATATGCAGCCAGTGTGTGCTGCGGCTGCGAGAAGATGGAGATCCTGATTCATCAGGTACCCGTTTAAAGAATATGGGTGTCGCCTGTTCTGTTATGCTTTCGATATTCATTTGGCGTGCACCCCACAACCTTCTTAAACTGTCTGTTAAAATTGGACAGGTTGCTGTAACCGCAGCCAAAGGAAACCTCCGATATCATCTTGTCGGTGGAGGAGAGGGCATCACATGCCGCATTGATCCTCAGCTGTGTCAGATGCTCCATGGCGCCTACACCAACGGCTTTCTTAAAGCATCCCATAAAATAGCTTTTACTTAAATGAACAAGGTCTGCAAGCTGTTCTACCGTGATATTTTCCCGGAAATTTTCCATCATGAATTGAAGAGCGGGACGGATGAGCTCACTGTAGCTGATTTTCGTTTCTTCTCTGCTGGTGATGGCTTCGTCATTCTCCAGAAGCCAGAAAAACCGCAAAAGCTCGCTTTTTAGCAATAAATCTCCGGAGGGTTCATTACTTTTTGCGTAGGTAAAAATAAGGTCGGCAGAGCGCTTCAATTCATCATAATGGTTTCTGTTCCGGGAGACAGGCATATTGATTTTAATGTTTCCGTTGATAACGGGACGGATACATTCCGCGGTACAGCGGTCATTGCTGTTTGCACCCAGCATCACAGGGTGAAAAACAAGAGCAGTGTAAATCAGAGGGTTGTCCTGATAGGGGTAGGCAGCATGCAGCATGTTTGGCGGCATGACAAGAAGATCCCCTTCCCCTGCAACAAATTTGTCGTCTCCGCAGATAAATTCTCCCTTTCCCTGTAAAATACAGTTGATCTCAAATTCCCGGTGCCAGTGCATGGGAACATTGTTGTAATATTCCGGAATGTGGCATTCATAACAGCTGTAAGGTATGTAAGTCGTACTGTGCTGTCTTTTTTCTTTTGTCTCTTTGCCCTGCATAGATTTCATTTCCTTTTGAAAGTATTATAGTATCATTACATGATAGTATTATAGTAGTATATTCCCATAAATAATAGTATCATATCATTATAATGATCGGTTATCAAGAAAATAATAATGTTTAGGAGGCTGGATATGAGATTTGAAAATGATCATGGTGCATTAGTATGCTACCATCAGGGCGAAACGCTCAGAATCGAGGCATGGGGCAAGGATTCCTTCCGTGTGCGTTCCTCGATGTTTTCCAAATTTACCGGAAATGACTGGGCACTCACAGAGGATGTACCGAAATGTGACACCAAGGTTACTGTGGAGGAGGAAGATCACTGGGTAGGTGACGGCACCATCGACAAGAAGGAAATTGCCACGATCGTAAACGGAAAGATCAAGGCAGTTGTCAATTTTGCAGGAATCATTTCTTTTTATAAGGATGACAAGCTTGTTTTGCGTGAGTATTTCCGTGCCTATGACGGAACACTCTCCAGAGAGAGCAGATGTCTCAAGGTTGTGAACCGTGAGTGGAAGGGTATTATCGGCGGAAGCGATTATTCCCTGAACCTGAAGTTTGAGAGCAATGACGGAGAGAAGATCTTCGGTATGGGTCAGTACCAGCAGTCCTGCATGGATCTGAAAGGCTGCGTACTGGAGCTGGCACAGCGCAATTCCCAGATTTCCGTTCCCTTTGCCGTTTCCTCTCTCGGATACGGATTTTTGTGGAACAATCCGGCAGTGGGTCGTGTGACATTCGGCAAAAACTATACCGAGTGGATTGCAAGAGCAACCAAGGAGATGGATTACTGGATCACCGCCGCAGATACACCGAAGGCAATTCTTGAAAATTATACCTCCGTAACAGGACATGCCGATATGTTCCCCGAGGATCTGATGGGCTTATGGCAGTGTAAGCTTCGCTACAGAACCCAGGATGAAGTTCTTACCGTGGCACGTCAGTATCAGAAGGAAGGAATCAAGATCGATCAGATTGTAATCGACTTCTTCCACTGGACCGTTCAGGGCGACTGGAAATTCGATACAAAATATTGGCCCGATCCCAAGGCAATGGTAGATGAGCTGCACTCCATGGGCATCAAGGTGATTGTGTCCGTATGGCCTTCCGTTGACCGCAAGAGCGAGAACTTCGAACCCATGATGGAAAAGGGCCTGCTGATCAAGACAGAGCGCGGAGCTGCCCAGACCTACGATTATCAGGGCGACTGCGTGGAGATCGATCCTTTTAATCCCGAGACAAGAAAATATGTATGGGAAGTATGCAAGAAGAATTACTATGATTTCGGAATCGATGCCTTCTGGCTGGATAACTCCGAGCCCGATTACGGCGTTTATGACTTTGAAAACTATCGTTACTGCGACGGTCCCGCACTGGAGATCAGCAATATGTACCCCCAGATGTACAGCCGTGTATTCTATGATGAGATGAGCAAGCTCGGAAAGCCTGTTGTCAACCTGCTTCGCTGTGCATGGGCAGGTTCCCAGAAGTACGGCAACGTGGTATGGTCCGGTGATGTTCCCAGTACTTTTGAGGCGTTTGCCGATCAGCTTCAGTGTGGTCTTAACATGGGTCTTGCAGGTATCCCCTGGTGGACAACAGATATCGGCGGTTTCATGACGGATGATGTGAATGATCCCGATTTCCGTCAGCTTCTGATCAGATGGTATCAGTTCGCTGTTTACTCTGCAGTGCTTCGTATGCACGGCGACAGAGGACCTTACAATATTCCGCCTCTTGATGACAGAGACTGGGGCGGCGGATACTTACATACCGGTCAGCCCAATGAGCTTTGGAGCTATGGAGAAGACAATTATGCAATTATGAAGAAATACTACGATATTCGTATCGCCATGCACGACTATATCAAGGGTCTGTATGAGGAAGCACATGTAAACGGTTCCCCTCTGATCCGTACCATGTTCTATGAGTTCCCTGAGGATAATAAGTGCTGGGAGCTTCAGGATCAGTACATGTTCGGCGACAAATATCTGGTAGCGCCTATCTTACATTTGAACCAGTTTGAGAGAGAAGTATATCTGCCTGCAGGCAAATGGAAGCTCACATCAGACGGAACAGTTTATGATGGAAGCTGCACGGTTACTGTAGCTGCACCCATCGAGTACATGCCTGTATTTGAGAGAGTGTAAAACCGGAGGACAAGAGGCTTTGCACATCGTCCTGATAGACAAGATAATTAAATAACAAAAGAAGGCAGTTCCGCCGCCGCATATCGCAGTGGGGAACTGCCTTTTTGACATATGAAAAATTATATAGTACCATAATGACATTGGAAAATCCGTCACGGGATGGGTAAGGCAAACAAAGATAAGGAAATGATTGATACCATGAAAAGACCGGTGGAAGTGATATTGCGAGGTGGCCAGTTTAAGCAGCTCACGGAGCAGGAGCTGTCAGAGCTCAGAAAAAAATACGATCTCAAAAGAATAGAACTCGAGGTGATTTATTTTTTGTCCATCTGCGGGGAGGAGGATACGGTGGTAAGTATCCACGATTACCTGAATGCCAACAGGGGGCATATCTCCCAGACGGTTTTTACCCTCTGCGAGCGTGGATATGTGACCTCTGCGCAGGATCTTAAGGATCGGAGATATACCCACTACAGCCTGACGGAAGAGGGAAAGAATATTGCGGCGCAGACAAAGCTTGTCTGGGACAAAATCATAAGCGATATGTTTGAAGGCATCTCCGAGGAGGATATCGAGACCTTCAAAAGGGTTTCCGTTAAGGTGAGCCAGAATATCAATAATAAATTAAAATAAACAAAATATTAAAAGAAAATAAAAAAATGGAAAGCCTGTTGACCAATGTCATTAAGTTAACATTGCAAGAAGGCAGGCTCTAAAGAAACATAGCAGGAAAGCGAATAGCTTTCCTGCTTTTTCTGTATTTATGATACACAAATAAGACAGATTCACATCTGCCTAAAATAATTATTCATTTCATGTGTTTTATGCTACTCTATAAAGGAAACCATGAAATATTTTTGCTGTTAGCTTTCGTTCCCGGTGCCTATCGGGTCTAATAGGAATAATGTTTCTTGCAATAATGGTTTCTAAATTGGGTGATGTTGTTTTTCCCTGATAGAATAATCTACACATATGTGCCGCAACTGAAAAATTGGCTTTATAAGTGTATTTTCTTTGCTTCTTTTCAATGACTACGTGCGAGGTAATCATTTCTGCAAAGTTGTACATTATCAGATGTGCATAGATTTCTTGATGGATACACATCACCTTTTTTGAATGAAAATCAAGCATTCCAATCGTATACTTTAAGTCTCGAAAAGATGTTTCAATTCCCCAGCGTGAAGAATAAAGTTCCTTCAGCTTATTGGGTGGATATTTATCTATATCTAAATTTGTGAGTACTGTTTCATATGAGTCATCAGATATTTTAAATCTTACAACTCTAAAATCGAGTTCATAATACTGTAGTGGATCGGATTTCCTGAGTTTTATATCTAAATAGTCAAAAGACGTACTGTGAGGAATCAATTTATAATGATTCTTATCTTTTATATATCGTTCTTTCATTTCGTTAGTTTGTTTTCTAGATAACTTAAGAGAAATCGGGACATCAAATACATCACAAGGAGGAATTTCTAATCCATTTTTTATGCCATTAACGCCATCTTTTATGCGTATCAGAAAATACCATCCCTTTTCCTTTATATGAGCCATGTTGTTGTACGATTCATATCCACGGTCTGCTATAACCAAAGCTTTTTTGATAGATGAGCGGTCAACCATCTCCTGCAGCGCACTATGCTCATTCAAATCTATTCGTCCCTGAATCACAGAATCCGTATATATTTTATGCGTCAAATCAAAAAGGGCATTAAGGTGAAGCAGGTTGTAAGGCTTTTGACCATTTGCACCTGGATAGTATGAAGATCTATCATTAGGATTAGTTGCGATTTGAATATCTGAACCATCTATCGCCAGTATCCGAAGTTCATCATCCTTTTTGCTAACAAGTTTTGAAGTAAAACCATCAAAAATGGTTTTAAAAGCTTCTGGTTTTATTTTGCAACGTTGCTGAACAAAAGCTGATGCAGTTGGCATACTCGTTTCTGCTTCAAATACATCAATCATTTCATTCGTAAGACTTTTACTTTCCATGCCAATAATAGTTTTAATAACTGTTTCAAATGGCAACTTACGTTTTCTAATAAAATATTTTCCAGAATCAAAAGAAAAAACATCAGCTCGTTCGGAAACAGAATTAATTTCAGATAATAATAGATTTTTTAATTGTTTAGGTTTCATATATGCTCTCCTTGTAACTAAGATTTACTTACTTAATTACAAGGGCCGCTTTCGCTACCTCATTGCTATTCAATAGCGAAAGCGGCCGCACATTTTTGAATCCATGTCAACTATTTTTATTAAAAAAAGACCCCAGTATTATTTCTAATACTGAGATCTTTATTTCGTCATCTTAACTTAATGACATTGGCCTGTTGACTTTCCGTTTTTTACGAGTATAATAGGTTAAAAACAAACGGTTTGAAAATAAATGACCGCTTGCAGGATGCTTCGAAAGAAGCATAATTTTTTCAATAGAAGTTAGCACTCGACAAAAGAGACTGCTAACAAATAAGAGAGGCAGGTAATTGAAATGAACATGAAACCGTTAGGAGAAAGAGTGGTACTTAAGCGCCTGGAAGCAGAGGAAAAGACGAAATCAGGCATCCTGTTGCCGGACAGCGCAAAGGAAAAACCCCAGGAGGCACTTGTCGTTGCTGTGGGACCCGGCAAGGAGACAGATGGCAAAATGTCAAAGATGCAGGTAAAGGAAGGCGACAAAGTCATCTATGCAAAGTATGAAGGCACAGAAGTGAAGCTGGATGATGTGGAGTACATCATTGTTGACCAGAAGGATATCATGGCAATTTTGGAATAAGAAAGAAGGAAAAAGAAATGGCAAAGGAAATCAATTTTGATATAGAAGCAAGACAGAAGATGGAAGCAGGTGTCAACAAGCTGTCAGACACCGTAAAGGTAACCCTGGGACCCAAGGGAAGAAACGTAGTGCTGGATAAGTCATACGGGGCACCGCTGATCACCAATGACGGTGTTACCATTGCAAAGGAAATTGAGCTGGAAGACAGATATGAAAATATGGGAGCACAGCTGGTAAAGGAGGTTGCCACAAAGACAAACGACATTGCCGGAGACGGAACGACAACCGCCACTGTGTTAGCCCAGGCACTGGTCAATGAAGGCATGAAGAATATTGCGGCAGGAGCAAACCCCATCATCTTAAGAAAGGGTATGAAAAAAGCGGCAGACGAGGCAGTTGATTCCCTGATCAAGATGAGCAGACCGGTAACCGGCAAGGATCATATCGCAAAGGTTGCCGCTATCTCAGCCGGCAATGAAGAAGTGGGACAGATGATTGCGGACGCCATGGAAAAAGTGGGAGAAAACGGTGTGATTACCATTGAAGAGTCCAAGACCATGCAGACAGAAATTGAAGTTGTGGAAGGCATGCAGTTTGATAACGGATATCTTTCCGGATACATGTGTGATGACAAGGAAAAGATGACAGCAAACATGGATAACCCTTATATCCTGATCACAGACAAAAAGATATCCAATATCAAGGATCTTCTCCCGATTCTGGAGGAGACCATGAAGCAGGGCAGACAGCTCCTGATCATCGCGGAGGATGTGGAAGGCGAAGCACTGACTACCCTGATCGTAAACCGTCTGAGAGGTACCTTGAAGGTTGTGGCTGTGAAAGCGCCGGGCTATGGAGATAACCGCAAGGAAATGCTGAAGGATATTGCCGTTCTGACAGGTGGTCAGGCTGTTCTCGATGATCTGGGAATGCAGCTGTCAGATGTGACCGTCGAGATGCTCGGTCAGGCTAAGTCCGTCAAGGTGACAAAGGAACATACTGCCATCGTAAACGGTGCAGGAAAGAAGTCAGATATCGATGAGAGAGTTGCTTCCCTCAGAAGACAGGCTGATGAGATCTCCTCCGACTTTGATCGCGAGAAGCTGATGGACCGTATCGCAAAGATGGGCGGCGGAGTTGCTGTCATCAAGATCGGTGCAGCCACAGAGACAGAGATGAAGGAAGCCAAATACCGGATGGAGGATGCGTTGAATGCCACAAGAGCCGCTGTCTCGGAAGGCATCATCGGCGGAGGCGGATGCGCTTACATTCATGCCCAAAGAGATGTCCGTAAGATTGCAGCATCCATTGAGGGAGATGAAAAGACAGGTGCGGAAATTGTCATGAAGGCATTGGAAGCTCCCATGAAGATCATTGTTGAGAATGCAGGTCTTGAGGGCGCAGTGATCATCAATAAGGTCAAGGAACTGGAGAATGAAATGGGCTTTGATGCCGTTTCGGAACAATATGTGAATATGATGGATGCAGGTATTATCGATCCCGTCAAAGTGACAAAGAGTGCCCTGCTCAATGCTGTCAGCGTTGCCGCAACACTGCTTACCACAGAGGCGGCTGTGGCGGATATCAAGGAGGCTGCTCCCGCAATGCCGGCACAACCGGATATGGATTATTAAAAGATTTTGCAGCGAGGGAAAACAGGATCTGCTTTCCCCCGCTGTTTTATAAAAAGAAGCAGGCAGCGTAGACAGCAGGAAAGAAAGGAGAGGTTCCATGACAGATAAAGAAGATCTCAGTGTATTGTCCCATGAAATTACCTATCGCGGGTTTTTGATGAACCGGGGTAAAATCAAAAATCTGTTTGAAAAGCTCAGCGTTCCGGAGTATATTGCACTTTATAGCATCGCAACGGAAAAGGATGTTTCGCCCATTTATGGCGGTAAAACGTATCTGAAAGAGCTTTCCGCCAAAATGGAGCTTACCATGCGGCAGACTTCCAAGATGATAGGGGAACTCAGAGACCGCGGCTTTGTGACATGGTCACATGACGGAAACGGCAGTGAGGGTACTTACGTCACCATCACAGATTCCGGAAAGAAGCTGCTGGATGAGCAGGAAGAGATCTTAAAGCAATATTACGGTAATGTAATCGAAAGCTTCGGAAAAGAAAAAATGATTCAGCTCCTTCAACTGATGAGAGAGCTGGAAACGGTAATGAGCAGTGAATTTGAAGAGATGGAGGACAGGGATGGAACAGAGAATATATGATTATGTGCAAAGACAGGAATCCGTATGCAGAAGCAATGACAATATCGCTCCCTGCCTTTATGAAGAGTATGGCGTAAACAGGGGATTGCGCGATGAAAACGGAAATGGTGTCCTTACCGGACTTACAAATATATCAAAAATCAAATCTTCCAAAATCGTGAACGGAAAGAAGGTATCCTGTGACGGACAACTCTGGTACCGGGGTTACCGGGTAGAAGAGCTGATCGGCGCTTTGGGACCGGAGGAGCTTGGCTTTGAAAAAATTGCGTATCTCCTTCTGATGGGAGAGATGCCGGATGAGAGACAGGAAAAGGAATTTAAGGAGCTGATCGGTGCCTGCCGGACTTTGCCCACCAACTTTACCAGGGATGTGATCATGAAGGCACCCTCGGAGGATATTATGAATTCCATGACAAGAAGCATTCTGACACTGGCTTCCTATGATGACAATGCAAAGGATACCTCCGTGAGCAATTCGCTGCGGCAATGTATCCAGCTGATCAGTGAGTTTCCCATGCTGGCAGTGTACGGCTATAATGCCTATAACCATTACGAAAAGGATGCCAGCATGTTTATCCACCATCCCGATCCCAGTCTCTCCACCGCAGAGAACCTGCTGATGCTTTTAAGACCCGACAAGTCCTACACAAAGACGGAGGCCAAGGTGCTGGATACGGCATTGATCCTTCATATGGAGCACGGAGGAGGCAACAACTCCACCTTCACCACCAGGGTCGTCACATCCTCTGGCTCCGATACCTACTCCACCATGGCGGCTGCCATGTCATCCCTGAAGGGTCCTAAACACGGCGGTGCCAATATCAAAGTGATGGAAATGATGGAGGATATCAGAGGACATGTTTCGGATTTCTCCGATAAGGAGGAGATCAAAAGCTATCTGTCAAAGATTGTGGACGGAGAGGCTTTTGACCATAAGGGACTGATCTACGGCATGGGCCATGCGGTCTATTCCCTCTCTGACCCGAGAGAGCGTGTCCTGAAAGAATATGTAAAGAAGCTTGCCGCTGAAAAGGGAAAAGAAAAAGATCTGGAACTATATCAGAACATCGAGGAGCTGGCCCCTGAGATCATTGCAGAGAAACGAAAGATTTTCAAGGGCGTAAGCCCCAATGTGGACTTCTACAGTGGCTTTGTGTATGACATGCTGGGAATTCCCAAGGAGCTCTATACCGCCATCTTTGCGATCGCCAGAATCGTGGGATGGAGCGCTCACAGGATCGAGGAACTGATCTGCGCAGACAAGATCATCAGGCCCTCCTATATGAGTGTGATGAAGGAAAAATAGAATAGATCATAAACAGCATTCCTGCAATGAGAAATGATCATTGTCCGGATGCTGTTTTTTTGTTATTATGAAAGCAATCAGAAGTATCCAAAAGAGAGAATAAGAGCGGAGGAAATGATATGTTAGTGTTGGTTTATAGAAAATGCAGTACCTGCCTAAATGCATTAAAGTGGCTGGAGGATCATAAGGTGACGTTTGAGGAACGCCCCATCGCAGAAGAAAATCCTACTTATGAAGAATTGAAAGAATGGCATAAAAAAAGTGGTCTGCCGCTGAAAAAATTCTTCAACACAAGCGGCCTTCTGTATAAGGACATGCAGCTGAAAGACAAGCTTCCGACTATGACGGAGGAAGAACAGCTGAAACTCCTTGCAACTAACGGAATGCTGGTAAAAAGACCGCTGGTGGTTGGTGATGATTTTGTACTCACAGGATTTAAGGAGAAGGAGTGGGAAGAGAAGCTTAAGTGATGAGGGAAAAAGTAAAATGATAGTGACTTTATTTATAATTGATGAAATCCTTTGTATTATCAGTATTTTTGCACTTGCTTTTTTCAGCGCAGTGCTGCCGAAAACCGGTATTGCAAAATACTTTTACATCCTGTTCGGTATCACTCTGATACCCATCGGTATCAAATTTATTTTGGACGGTGAAGCCTGGTATGTTTATATCTGGGTGTTCCTGTTTGCTGCAGTCGGAATTATTGTGGGGATCTGGCTGATCAGCCTGCATAAAGAAATGACCAAAGAGCAGCAGAAAGAGCTGGATCAGAAGTTCGGCAAGGTTGCAAGACGCGGTGGCATGCGAAGCGCTTCGAGGCAGTTTTGGAAGATGAGGAAATAAGAGCTTCTCGGACAGATATTTTAGATGCATAATACAAAAAACATTTTTATGAGGGATATTATGGAAAAGACAAAAGAAAAACGAATCAGACGACTGAAGAGAAAACGGAAGCAAGACTCCGGAAGAGATGGTGGAACTGTATCACGGTATGCTGGATGAATTGGAGGCAGTTTGCGTATACGGGGAGCAAGGAGAAATTTTGTGGTCCAGCAGTGATGCTGTTCCGCAGAAAGAAGAGGTTGTTACTGCGTACTTGGCTTTTGGAGGAAATGAAACCGCAGTAGATATGGTTTTACCGGAGAAAATAAACTTTTTCACAATTGATTCTGAAGGCGACATCAATGTTGATGAAAAACTGTTAGAGAAGATGAAATTCGCCAATGTCTTTCGTGATGGAGAGCAGCTGCTTGTGGACGAGGATATCTGGTATATGCTTTCCATAAATGATCGTACCGTTTTTGTATTATGCAGATTCGAAATTTGTGGGTACGATTTGCAGATGGCGTTTCTTGGAATGGTTTTCCTCATTATGGTGGTTGCACTGTTTACCATCTACTATTTGTGGACACTCTTAGGGATGGTAGTCAACCAGAGAAGAATAGCGAAAATCATTTATACAGATATGATTACCGGCGGGGAAAACTGGCCTGCATTTATTCGAAAAAGCACCAGAAAAATAAGGAAAGTGAAAAGAGGACGTGCGAATAAGAGACTGGCAGTCGTCCATCTTCGAATGAAAAAATACAGGAGCTTCTGTACCTGTTTTGGAATTAACAGAGGTGAGGAGCTCATTGAGCGGATTTATATGATGCTGAAAAAACAGATGGGTAAAGGAACAATACTTGCTCACCACGAACAGGCAGATTTTGGTATGTTGCTTACCTGCTCGGGAGACGAGGAGTTGATTGCACGATTGACGGGAATGGTTCGGCAGATTGAGGCAGGTTTTCCGGATATTAAGCTAAAGTTTGCTATTGGCGTCTGCTACGTGGAGAATTCCCGCGATGATGTGGAAGTCCTGTACAATAATGCCGTGCTTGCCAGGGAGTTGTGCAAAGAGGATAAGGAACCACAAATCGGATTTTTCGATATCGAGATGAGCAAACAGCGTTTGTGGGAGCAAAAGGTCGAGGCAGATATGGAGCGCGCACTGGAACAGAAGGAGTTTCAGGTATATTTACAACCTAAGATCAGTACCGGCGAGGAAACTCTCGGAGGTGCAGAGGCGCTGGTTCGCTGGATACATCCTACCGAAGGGTTTGTTCCACCGAACAAATTTATTCCTATTTTTGAGCGGAATGGATTTATTTTAAAGCTGGACGACTATATGCTGCATGAGGTGGCAAGACAGCAGGCAGAGTGGATTGAACAGGGCTGGAAGGTTGTACCCATTTCTGTCAATGTTTCCAGAGCTCATTTTACAAGAGAGGATTTGGCGGAGCACATTTGTGAGATCGTGGATCAGTATCATGTTCCTCATAATGTGATTGAACTTGAATTGACGGAGAGTGCATTTTTCGATGACAAGCAGGTTTTGCTGAATACCGTAAGGAAGCTTCGTGATGCTGGATTTTCGGTATCTATGGATGATTTCGGGGCAGGGTATTCTTCTTTGAATTCCTTAAAGGAGTTATCGATTGATGTGTTGAAAATAGATGCGGACTTTTTTAGGGGAGCGGATTCTCTTGACAGAGGTATGCTGATCGTTTCCGAAGTAATAGATCTTGCAAAGAAGCTCAACATGAAGATTGTTGCAGAGGGAATTGAATGCAGGGAACAGGTTGACTTCCTGACCGATCAGGAATGCGATTTGATTCAGGGATATTATTTTGCCAAACCAATGCCGATTGGGGAATTTGAACGGAATTACAAAATACTATAGTTGGATGTTGTGCTTGGTGGTGAAAGAAGTTCCTTCGGGGACTTCTTTTTACTTACAAAAATTGGATGATCACTTGATGTATGATAAATAATAGATATCCGAGAATATTTCAAAGATAAGTTAGAGAATGATTAGTGATAAAGTAGCATTTGGGCAGCAAAAACAATTTACTGTCGAAATGCTATTTTATGTTGTGTTAAAAACGATTGCGTTAAAACTTCATATATGGGCATATGGGCATAATATATAATCAGAACTTCGCAAGTAATGTTTAATAAAATTGACAAAAATCAACAATAGGTTTATTGTATTAAACATAAGAGGTAAAAATATGAGCAAAAAATCAGTGGTAGTTATGCCGGATACACAAAAAGTTTTAGAAAATATGGGAGAACAGATAAAGATGGCCAGATTGCGCCGTAATCTTTCCACAGAGTTGGTGGCAGAAAGAGCTGGGATTAGTAGAGCTACATTATGGGCTGTGGAGAAAGGGACTCCAACGGTGGCTATAGGAACTTATGCTGCGGTGTTACATGCTTTGGGTGGTATGGATAAAGACTTAGAGCTTGTAGCGCAGGATGATGAATATGGCAGAAGAATTCAGGATATGAATTTAATAACTCCGAAACGAGCAAAGAGGAAGTAGGGATTAGATGGATAACATAAATGAAATTTATGTATATGAGAATTGGAAATCAGATACTCCGTCGTTAATAGGAACACTGTATGTAGACGGCGGTAGAGGAAAACAAGTAGTCTCTTTTGAATATGATGATGAATTGTTAAATGATTTGAGCAATAATGTGTCCTTAGATCCGGATTTGAGAATGTTCAAAGGTCGTCAGTATGCACCTGCAGATAAGTTGATGTTTGGTGTATTTGAGGATTCTTGCCCGGATAGGTGGGGACGTCTTTTGATGAAGAGACGAGAAGCAATAGTTGCGAAGAGAGAAAAAAGAAAACCGAGAACTTTGACAGAAGTTGATTTTCTGATTGGTGTCTATGATGAGACAAGAATGGGTGGTCTAAGATTTTCTACATCAAAAGGAGGTCCTTTTATGTCTGATGATAGTGAATTTGCAACACCTCCTTGGACTACACTTCGTAAATTAGAATCTGCTTCTTTGGCATTTGAGAAGAATGACGATGGAATGGAAGAAAAGTGGCTAAAGCAGTTAGTGGCACCGGGGTCTTCTTTGGGTGGAGCCAGACCAAAGGCGACTGTTGCCTCGCCGGATGGTTCTTTATGGATTGCAAAATTCCCATCAAAATATGACGAAATTAATGTAGGCGCATGGGAAATGGTAGTCCACGATTTGGCAGTTATGTGTAACTTGAATGTTCCTGAAGCGAAGCTGGAGAACTTTTCTAAAACAGGAAGTACATTTCTAACAAAGAGATTTGACAGAGAGGGTGATAGAAGAATTCACTTTGCCTCTGCAATGACACTATTAGGAAAGACAGATGGAACGGATGCATCAGCCGGTTCCGGATATATGGAGATTGCATCTGTCATAACGGCTAGTAGTGCAACACCGGGACGGGACTTGCTGGAACTGTGGCGTAGAATTGTGTTCAACATGGCGGTATCAAATACAGATGACCATTTGAAAAATCATGGTTTTATTTTAGTCAAGAATGGATGGACTTTATCTCCGTTATATGATGTCAATCCTAATATTTATGGAGACACCTTATCACTTAATGTGGATTCTGATAATAATCTGATTGACTTTAATCTGGCTTTGTCTGTTGCCAAAATGTATGGAATAACAGATGCACAGGCGTTAGAGGAATTACAGGAAATAAAGAATGTTGTAGAAAGCAATTGGAGAAGACTTGCGCAGCAGTATGGACTGAGTAGAAGCGAGATTGAAGGAATGGCTCCGGCATTTGATATGTCGTTTAAAGGATAAGTGGTACGTAAGATAGGTTCTAAGGGTTAAATGTTGGAAACACTGATAAAACCTAGAAAAAATAAAGATATGCAAGGATATGGAAAGATATGCAAAGAAAAATAAAAGTCCCCATGGTTTGCCACGGCAGGAAGTTGCTTTCCTAAAAAAGGCTAGGGAAATCAAGGGTTGTGGGAGTTTGAGAGTGGATTTTTATACCAGATTTATACCAAAAAAAAGTGGATTTGGGCTGTGACGTGGCTAAGAAAATGAATAGCATTTCGGTGGCGAGGTGGTTGCTGCCGGAATGCTATTTTTGTATGAAGTCGGGCGAAAAGTCAACATTCCGAGTAAAAAGTCAATGATTTCGAGCGAGATATCAAAGTTTCGAGCAAAAAGTCAAATGTTTTCCGCAAGATGTCAAAGCAAATTTGATAATTCGCTGAAAAGAAACGATATATTGCGGAAGAATATCATAGGCGTAGTTGCATTGCTTGGAACAATAGGTGGTATTATTCGGAATAATGCAGTATATTGTTCGGAATAAAAGGAGAATTATTCGGTTGAAAAGTGCAAGTGAATGCATAAAAAAAGAAACGAGTACCCATTTCCGACCCAAAGATCTTACTCAGTAACAAAACCCGTTTCTTGAAAATGAAACGAGCTACCCGCTTGAGTCATGTGGCTGTACACTGACACAAAACCCGTTTCATGAATTCATATTATCCAGCTTTGGCGGAAGAATCAAGAGGAAATTTTGATAACACGGGATATATTAGGAGTTAAGGAAAAAATGTTTGGTCTGAAATAAAGAGAAAATCCAAGTAACATAAAATGGCGCATAGTAACATGAGTAATGTTACTATACATAAAAATATGTTACTAAGAAAAGTTGGTATTGAAGAAAATTGTCGCTTGCGTCAAAAATATTCAATATGTTTACTGGAGGAGGTAGTCGTGCTAGGCTACTTTGCCAGCAAGTCGTGGGTTTGCGGAATAATATTCTGTTAGTCGGTGCCTTTTTTACACCTTGTAGCACGACTACGGGTGCCTGCAGCCAACATATGGTTGAGCGATGAGCTCTTGACAATTAATCAATATGCATATAATATAAATGTATAAAGTTGCCACAATGCAAATTGATTTGAGGTGAAAAAATGAGTAAACGAATTGAAGATAACTATGCAAAACTAATACAGTCTCTATATCCTCTTTTGCAGCAAACGGAGGAATTCAAAGCTTCAGTAAGACCTATAACTGAAATTGCGGAAAACTTAAAAGCACCTTTTGAATCGATTACTCAGACTGCAGAGGTTACAAAAAATATGACAACTGCATTGGAGGCATATGTTGCGGCAGTGAAGCCGGTTATCCGAACTGTAGATCTTAATAATATGGGGCTTTTGTCTAGAGAAATTGCAGAACTTGTTAATGTAGGAAAACTCGAACGGATAAAGCAAGGATATTATAGGCTTGCCGAAGGAGAAAATGATAGCGATGCGAAATTGATATCAGAACTATATCCAGATGGAGTGCTTTGTATGACGACTGCACTGTTTTATTATGGGTATAGTGATCGTACTCCGCTTACATGGGATATTGCTGTAGATAGAAATACATCTAAGGCACGATTTAATATTGATTATCCGTATGTGAAACCATATTATATCGACAAGGCACACCTTGGTTATGGTATTACAGAAGCGATTTATGAGGATTCTATTTTGAGGATTTTTGATCGTGATAGACTTATTTGCGAATGTATAAAGCATGAGAATAAGATGGATAGAGAAATTTATAACAAAGCGATTCGAGCATATATCAATGATGGCAAGAAGAATATTACTAATCTTCTTGATTATGCAAAGCGCAGGAATATTCATAAAAAAGTAAGAGAAAGGATAGAGGTGTGGTTATAATGGATAGAGGTGCATCGGTATTAGCAAAACTTAAAGCAAAGTCGAAACAGACTGGGAAATCTCTGCAGATGCATTTACAGTTGTTTTGTCAGGAAGAGTTTCTTCGCAAATTGGCTCTTTCAAAATATGCGGACAATTTTGTGTTGAAAGGAGCTTCCTGTATAATTCAAATATAGGGAATTCCAAGAAAGAAGGTTGAGA
>CAMEIH010000008.1 GCA_945917985.1 uncultured Clostridium sp.
TGGGGAAAACTTCTGTTTCGTCCACTTCCTGAGCCAGAGGCTTTACTTCTTTTTCTGCAAACTCTTTGAAAAGAGTTCTCGCCATTTCATGTTTTTTGTCTAACATAAAATCCATGATTTTATTTCCTCCATTAAAAAAATTTTTACTTACTGAGCATCAACAGGTGTTTTGGTTCTGTCTGCATTGTATACGTAGAAGCCCTTGCCTGTCTTAACACCGAGGTTACCGCCGCGAACCATCTTGCGAAGAAGAGGACATGCACGATACTTGCTGTCGCCTGTCTCGTTGTAAAGAACATCCATGATAGCGAGGCAGATATCAAGACCGATGAAATCACCAAGCTCTAAGGGACCCATGGGATGATTTGCACCAAGCTTCATAGCAGCGTCGATGCCTGCGATATCGGAAACACCTTCCATCTTGATGAAAGCAGCTTCGTTGATCATGGGAACAAGGATACGGTTTACTACGAAACCTGCAGCCTCGTTTACCTGAACGGGAGTCTTGCCAATCTCTTCAGAGATCTTCTTGATGGTGTCAACAGTCTCTACAGGAGTATTCACGCCTGCAATTACCTCAACCAGCTTCATTCTGTCTGCAGGATTGAAGAAATGCATACCGATCATGGGACGGCTTAAGCCGTTGCCGATCTCTGTGATGGAAAGGCTTGATGTGTTGGATGCGAAAACGCATTCAGGCTTAGCGATCTTGTCAAGCTCGCCAAATGTTGTCTTCTTAACTTCCATATTTTCAAATGCAGCTTCTACGATCAGATCACAATCTGCACAAAGGTCTTCCTTAAGACCGGGTGTGATCTTTGCGAGGATAGCGTCTACTGCTTCCTGTGTCAGCTTTCCTTTTTCTACAAGCTTTGCATAACCTTTTGCAATCTTTGCTTTTCCGCCTTCAGCCCACTCCTGCTTGATATCGCAGAGTGCAACCTCATATCCGTCAACCTGTGCAAAAGCCTTTGCAATGCCCTGACCCATGGTTCCGGCACCAATAATACCTACTTTCATTTTAAATCCTCCTAAAGTTTTATTAATATTGTAATCAAATGCCTGCTTCGCAGGCGCTTGATTTCATGCTGATGTTACATGTTAACAGTTTTTAAAAGGCTCTTTTACTTTTTCCTTGTTCTTGTCAAGGAAGAAAGCCATACCGTACTTCTGATCTTCTGTCTCGAAGCAGTCACCGAATAATTTCTCTTCGATCACGATTGCCTGATCCATATCTACATCAAGACCTTCATTGATTGCCTTCTTGCAGTTGCGGACAGCGATAGGCGCATTCTTTGCAATTCCTGCTGCCATCTTCTCTGCTGCGGGCAGTAACTCTTCCTGAGTATAAACAGCATTTACAAGACCGATTCTCAAAGCTTCGTCAGCCTTGATATTTCTTGCGGTATAGATCATCTGCTTAGCCATTCCTGCGCCTACAAGACGGGCAAGTCTCTGGGTTCCGCCAAATCCGGGAGTGATTCCGAGGCCAACCTCAGGCTGTCCGAATACAGCGTTGTCGGAGCAGATTCTGATGTCACAGCTCATGGAGATCTCACAGCCGCCGCCGAGTGCAAAACCATTTACTGCGGCGATCACGGGGATAGGGAATGTCTCCAGCTTGCGGAATACATCATTACCTTTCTTACCGAAAGCTTCACCTTCTGCCTTGGTCAGCGTACTCATTTCTCCGATATCTGCACCTGCAACGAAGGATTTCTGTCCTGCACCTGTTAAGATTAAGGCTCTTACTTCATCAAGGTTTACAGCATCCAGTGTCGCATCAAGCTCTTCCAGAACCTGAGAGTTCAGAGCATTTAATGCTTTTTCACGGCTGATGGTGATAATGCCGTATGCGCCTTTTTGTTCGTATACGATAAATTCCATTTTCGTAACTCCTTTTCTTTTTGTTATACTTTTCAGCACCGTATCTTTTTACAATACCGGTCCTGCATTCTTCATAATCCTAAACATTCCGATAAGCAGGCCTAAATCTTTAGGTCTGCTTATCCTCATTTTGATAATCTGACTAATCTTCAATCTTTACGATGGTTGAGCATCCCATACCGCCGCCGATACAAAGGGTTGCAAGACCGGTCTTGGCGCCCTTAGCCTGCATCTCATGAAGCAGTGTTACAAGGATACGGCATCCGGAAGCTCCTACAGGATGTCCCAGTGCAATAGCACCGCCGTTAGGATTCAGCTGCTTGTCCACATCAATGCCAAGATCCTTACCTACTGCAACGGACTGTGCTGCGAATGCTTCGTTTGCCTCGATGATATCGAAGTCTTCGATCTTCATGCCTGCTTTAGCCATAACTTTCTTGGTGGAAGCAACAGGTCCGATACCCATAACCTCAGGTCTTACACCTGCAAGGGCACCTGCCACGAAAGTAGCCATAGGCTTAACGCCTAATTCTTTTGCTTTCTCTTCGCTCATCACAACGATAGCGGCTGCACCGTCATTGATACCGGAAGCATTACCTGCGGTAACAAATCCGTTAGGATTGATAGGACGAAGCTTTGCAAGTCCTTCGATGGTGGAACCGGGACGAGGACCTTCGTCAACCTTAAATTCAACCATTTCTTTTTTCTTCTTAACCATAACAGGTACAATCTCTGCGTCGAAAGCACCTGACTTCTGAGCTGCCTCAGCCTTCTGCTGGCTCTTTAATGCGAACTCATCAAGCTCTTCTCTTGTAAGTCCCCACTCTTCACAGATATTGTCTGCTGTCTTGATCATGTGATAATTGTTGAATGCATCCCAAAGTGCATCATTTACCATGGTGTCCACTAATGTACCATTGTTCATTCTATATCCGAAACGTGCCTGAGGAACTGCATAAGGAGCCATGGACATATTTTCCATACCGCCTGCCACTACGATGTCTGCATCTCCTGCCATGATCATCTGTGCTGCCTGATTCACACAGTTAAGTCCGGAACCGCATACAACGTTCATGGTAACTGCAGGTACTTCAATCGGTAAACCTGCTTTAATAGATGCCTGACGTGCTACGTTCTGTCCCTGTCCTGCCTGGATTACGCAGCCCATGTATACCTGATCAACCTGTTCAGGTGCCACACCTGCTCTGTTTAAAGCTTCCTTGATTACGATTGCGCCAAGCTCTGCAGCGGGTGTTGTGCTTAAGGATCCACCCATGGTGCCGATAGCAGTACGACAAGCGCCGGCTAAAACTACTTTCTTTGCCATTATTACTCTCCTCCGTTTGATATTAAACTTGTATTTATTTGCTCTTGCAATGATTGTTAATTTTTTATCATTGCCGACGTGTTCATTATAACATAGGCACTATTTTTTTGCAATCCACATTATTTTACTTTCTAATAAAAAATCTGCGCAATGGGAGACGTCTCATCGATGATCAAGGTCTTATTGTTTCCCGTCATGGTGGCTTTGGCTGCATCCAGGGACCTTAAGAAGATATAAAAGTCTGCCTTCTCGGGATCATTGTACGCCTCACTCAGGATTCTCATATACTCAGCCTCACCCTTTGCGATGATCTCCTCTGCCTGGGCATCCGCCTCGGACTGCATGACAATGATCTCCGCATTGGTGTTGTTGGAGATCTCCTTTGCCTCCTCCTGGCCTTCTGCCTGATAAGTAGCCGCAATATTATTTCTCTCGGAGATCATACGCTCATAGACAGCGTTCTTGTTCTCATCCGGCAGATCCAGAGACTTGGTTTCCACTGCAAGGAGCTTGATTCCGTACTGTTCAAGCGTATTGCCGATGTTATCCTGGATTGCCTTTGCCAGCTCGCCGTCACGACCGCTGATCACTTCCTCCTGGCTTAAGCTGCTGATCACATTTTTCAAGCTGTTGTAGGTAATGGTATCGATACGGAACTCCGCATTGCTCTTCTGTGCACTCAAAGTCTGGGTATATTTATAGGGATCTTCAATTTTCCAGAGTACGAAGCAGTCTGCGATCATGGACTTTTTGTCCTTTGTCATCACATCACTGACGGCAAGGTCATATAAAAGCACTTCATTCTCAATTTTTTCTGCCGTCTGGATAAAAGGAATCTTCATGCTAAGACCGGGTTCCTGCCTGATGCTCTCAATTCTTCCAAACTGCTTGATCACGGTATATTCGTTGGGATAAGTAACTACCATGCCGGAATTGATGATCATAATTGCCAGCACCGCTACAACTGCTATGATAAAAACTGATTTTTTCTTCATCACTTGTTCCTCACTTTCCGAATTATTCTTCTGTATTTTCGCTTACTGCCTCGCTGCCTGTACCGGTGCCTGTTTTCTCTGTCTCCGACAGATTCGCAAAGGACTCCAAAGGAAGCATGGTCTGGGTAGTTCCGTCACTCTTTTCGATGATTACCTTCATATCGGGAAGGATTTCTTCCATGGTTTCATAGAACATTCTCTGTTTGGTGATCAGCGGATACTTCTGGTATTCCGCATAGAGTTCATTCAGTCTCGCCACCTGACCCTTTGCCTCATTGACGCGCTCCTCCGCCTGAGCCTGTGCTGTTTTTAAGGTCTCATCCACCTGGGCTCTGGCTGCAGGGATATCCTCGTTTCTCTTCTGGTTTGCCTTGTTAATGGAAGTTTCTTTTCCCTGTTTTGCATTTTCCACATTCTTGAAGGCACTGATGACCTCCTGGGTAGGGGGTTCCGCATCCTGAATGGTAATATTCACCAGCTGGACACCGATATCTTCCTGCTCCAGACGTCCCACAATCTTCTCTTTGATGGATGCCTGAATCTCATTTTTGCCTGTGGTGATCACGCTGTCAACATCATACAGACCAATGGTATCCCTGATATAGCTCTGGGTCAGCATTTTTAGGATATCTACCGGGCTTTCCGATGCGTACAGATATTTAACCGGATCCGTAACCTTGTATTCCACGTAAAAATCCACATTGACAAAGTTGTAGTCCCTTGTGATCATAAAAGATTCCGAGTCCACAGATTCATCGGTATCCGCACGATAGCCGATGGGAAAGCCGTTGATGGTCTTCGGCACCTTCTCAAGCTCCTGTACAAAGGGTATCTTGAGGTGGATACCTGACTGCTCTACTACCTTCGGCACACCAAAGGTGGTGACCACCGCATATTCATTCTCCTTCAGTGAGTAGATACTGCCAAACAAAAGATACACCGCAAAAATGATAACGATCACGGCTACGACGCCTTTTCCCGCCTTTGCGGCTGCATTTTTTGCACGGTCTTTTGCCTGTCCATAAGGGTTTTGTTGATTGTTCCTAAACATTAAGTTTTCCTCCTTTGATTTGTGAGCTGCCCGGTCTTTTCACAAGCTGCGCGCTCTGCTTTTGTTTTACCGGAAAGTAAAAAAAGACCATTATTGCAGCCACTTGCTACAATAAAAGTCTTGCTACAGTCTGATCTGATTCGAAACGGATGTTTTCATCGTCCTGACGATTCGAATATACCATCTGGTTGAAGCTATCGGTATCAGCTACTCCCTTTTATTGATGCACTTATAATATCATATTGTTAATTAATTGTCAAACATATTTTATAATGTCAACATCATAAAATCTCATATAAATCACTTTTATTTCAAAAGGTCTTAAGATTCCATGAAAAAAACTCATTTTCCCATATATATTATGCTGACCGGCATTTTGATCCTGGCTGTCCTTATTCTGTTTTTAAGACACCGACTGCTGATCGGCGAACCCATTCGTTCCGCTTCTCTTGCATCTTTACTTAAGGCACCCGCCATAGAAGTGGTTTCAGACACTGACAAAAGCTACATCAAATGGGTAGATTTCAATGTCACATGTGAAGCCATGACAAAAGCCTATACCCTGGATGTGGAGAGCTACGATAAAGATGTTCATCTAAACTGGATTGAACTGCTGGCCTATGCCGGTGCCAAAGGCGGCGGCTCCTTTGATAAAAAGAGTCTTTCGACGATCGACAAGCTGGCATTGGAGCTTTCAAATGGCGAAACCACTATACAAAAGCTGACGAAGGACATGAAATATTACGACTATTATTATGAAGCCTACGAGGCGGTGCTTGGCGGTATGGTAGGAGAATATGAGATAGAGCAGTCCGATGAAGCAGATGGAAAAGTCTGGAAAAAGGTCTATGGTCTGAAGGCCTTCTCTCCCATTGCAAAGGGCTTTCCCTACAGTGATTATGACGATTTCGGCTCTTCACGAAGCTATGGTTACAAAAGACAGCACCTGGGGCACGACATGATGGGACAGATCGGTACACCTATGTGAATAAATTATTGAATTTCTTTTTCTTCTACTCTATATTTCTTAATTAAGGAAATAACTTCCATTTTATCGAGTCTGCTCTGCATAAGATTGCGACGTCGCAATACTGTCAATGTAATAAATGATACTTCCGGATGTAATAATTAAATCCCACAATATGAATAATATATGGTATAATCAAATTGCAAGCGGACATAATGGCTTGCGGATTGTCGTGTATACTTAATAAAAAGAAAGGTCCTGGATTATTTCCGGGACCTTTCTACTTTTCATTCTTCTATTCTGTATTTATTAATCAAGGAAATAACACCCATTTTTTCCAGTCTACTCTGCAGTTTCTTCGCATTCAGTAGGCTCCTGTATGCTCCTACCTGAACAATCCACAGATATCCTTCCGGAGCTTCCTGATCCGCCTCAAACTCATCATATCTTGTCAGTCCATACCTTTCAATATAACTAACCAGTGTTTCTGCATATGATTGCGACGTCGCATATCCGCATTCTTCCAGATACAGGCACGCAAGCACATAGTTCTCGCATCCGATCACAGGCTGATACCTTAATGTTTTACCGCCGTCTGTACTTCTTGTGGCAATATAATCATTGTGATCCAGTATGCTCTGCTCCCAGCTGTCATATGCCCGCCACAGTTCATTTTTATCCACACGGTAGTTTCCGTCCGGATTCTGCTCCGTGGCATCCTTCACGTATGATCTTCCTGTCCATCCATTTAGCTTGATTCCAAACAGTGCATTGGCATTTACGGCAAGCTCCGATGTCCCTATGTTGCTCTCAATGGCTGCCTGTGCGATCACCACGCTTGGAATCATTATGTGATTATCCTGCCAGTCCCTGCGTGCGATATTGCCAACAAAATCATGAAACTCATCCCTTGTGATACTATGGTTCTCCTGCACATCCACAGACGGCAGAACAGCCTCTGTATAGATTCCACGGTAAATTGCCCGCGCAATTCCTTCCGCGCCTCCTGCGGCCTCATACGCGTCCATATCTTCCTGGTTATCACAGAAGCAGCATTCAATCAGCATGGACTTAGCTTTTGTTTTCCGGATCACGTACAGCCCTGTACCTTCTTTTACTCCCCGGTTCACAAAACCTAAGGAAGAAATCTCACTGCACACATCCAGTGCGTCCTGAAACTGTCTTCCTTCGTAGGTGTATACCTCCACCCCTTTTCCGGTATGCGCGGATGATGCATTGAAGTGGATGGATAGGAACCAGTCAAGGTCCTGCCTGTTGGCCAGTGCCACAGCTGCGGCAAGATATTCCTGCTGTGTGTTTGCCTGATCAATGGTACAGTCTACCACTGTCACTCCTGCAGACCGGAGCAGGCTCATGAGAGCCTGTCCGACCATTCTTGTATGTTCTGATTCCTTTATGATGCCTACCGCGCCATATCCCGGTCCTGATGCGGTATGCCCGCAGTTGACTCCTATAACCATTATTTATCACCTTCTGTATTTGCTTTTGCCGTCAGAATGTCGATTGCTTTATTGAGCACTGGAGGAAGCGGTACTCCCATAAGACCCGCATTTTCAACAACAGATATCAATTCATTCGCCATAAATCCAATAATCACCGCTGTGCGTATAAAATTCAGTCCCAGTGCAAGATCAAGCCTGTATGCGATCAGAACCACTGCAAGCGCCATTCCTTTTCTGCATAATCCTTTCCATCCTGCCCGGCTGTCAAGTGCACCGTTTTCTGATTTTTTGCTCTTATGGAACACTCCTGCAACGATCAGCCCTGATACATAATCAACTATCATAAGAATAATCAGTGTTACCAATGCGCTGTCCCACCCTCCGAATAATTTTGCGATAAATCCGCCTGTTACTCCTACTGCTGTGCATATCATTTCTTTTGCTCTCATAATTTTTCTCTCCTTCTTATAAATTTAAAAGCCGGTAAGGATTTCTCCCTATCGGATACAGAATCAAAGTTTGTAATGTGGCATTTCCCTTTCCTCCATGAATGGGAAGTATCTATGAAAAATTAAATACAGAATATACCGTATCCAGTCATCAAGGATGATTCCGAACATGGATAACAGGATCCAAACGAAAAAGAAATATAAGCATACCTGCCCGAGAAGATTGCATGGCAGTTCCGAATAATCCCACACGTGCCACCCAAGCCACAGATTTACTATGCACCCGGTAAAGAACTCAAACACTGTGATGATACATGCGCTTATGATCGATTGTTTGAGCAGAGAATCTTTCCAACTGAACTTGTATTCATTCAGCAATCCCATAATCACGAAGCATACTCCACCAAGAATGAACATGGACCAGTGGCTGCTTCCTTTCCAAATAATTTCAATTAGGTAATACAGGGCACCGCCGATCAGAAAAAGAAAAGCTTCCATTTCTTTTATCCCTCCATTTTCATCAGATACGATTTATATACATCGTTCTGATATTCTTCCGGTATTTCTGTACCATATGCTATTAATTCAACCTCTTCTTTAGTCTGGCATTCATCTACCCACTCACACAGGTTGTTTTTATAGGTCGTCTGATAATTCACAAACAGCAATGCCGTCTGTATGATTGCCTGCATATCAGCTTTTGAATAGAACTTACAATGATTGTCCGAATCCTGATACGATATACGTTCACTATCACTAGCTGATATCTCAAATTGTTTACCCATAAGGAACGTGATATCCTCATCCTTTAATGGGAAGTGTTCTGTACCGGTTGATAATGTAACATCCACTCCGGACGATTTTACAAACTGGTACATTGCCTTAATTTCCTGTTTCTTTGATTCTTTAACTTCTTCCAGCGTTGGTACATATTCAAATACTGCAGTAAAGGTTCTGCTTGCCACCACTTCACCTTCATAAGGAACGTCAGGCTCCCATTTTACAAATCTGTAATTTTCATTCGGTACAGGTTCCGGAATTAAAAGGTCTGAAAAGTCTGATACTTCCTGTTCAGAAACACCTTCAAGTGTTCCGCCGTTTCCAGCAGAAAATGTCATTATCGGCTTTGGCGCAACGTATACAGTACCATCATCCGAAAACTGTATGCCTCCTTCAATCTCACGGTATTTAGTAGTGAATCCAGAGTAATCCATCTTTTCCCAATCATTCATCCCTTCCCTGGAAAGCTGAAAGCCATTCTCCTTAACTGGAAAGCTTCCGATAAGCTGTACAATGTGCTCCGCTACTTTCTTAAATTCCACGGCATATTCAGTCTTGAGACCGATGTATTTCATTGTTAACATTTTCTTTTCCTTTCTCTGAGAAATAAAAATAAGCCAGCTTCTTTTTAAGAAACTGACTCCTATTAGTCCTTCATGCAACCCGATCGCCGCATGGAATTATTCTATTTATGATTATTTTACCATCTTAGCTGCACCAGTGCAACTTCCTGTTTTCTACAACAGAACATATTTTCCATTTGCCCTCTTAGACAACAGTTTAGGCGGTTTAAGTTTTGGTACTGATGGAGATGGTAACTACGGTTACTATGGGGCTGATGGCAGCCTTATCCATTTTAAGAGTGGCAAATTATTATTCGCTGCAAAATTTGCTTATTCTACAAAAGACGATGGTAATACCTGTTATTCGTTTTCAGTTGATGGAATTAATAAAATATTAATTACTGGAATAGCTCTTCGTTCAGGAACAGGACTTTATGTAGTTCCAAATAACAATATTGCTACAGGTGCAAGTACTACTCCTTCAATTTCTGATTCTATTGCTACAGTAATAAGTACTACACCTTTGGAAGTTGATGTATCAAACTATGATTATATTACCCTTATGTATTATGGTGGCGACCAGTATATCACTTTCAAAGTAGAATCAATATAATTTATCTATAAGCATAAAACACAGGTCTGCCACTATATTTGCACGTTATTGTAAAACCATTATCATTTATTGTTACACCAGCTGATCCAAAACTATATGAAGTAAAATCTTCATTGTAATATGAGAATAAGTTAAATTCACTTGTAGTTACATTAGTAGCAGACCACCCCACGAATAGTTCTTTTGGTTTCCTCCCAATATCAATAGTGAGATTGGATGTAAGTTTAACTACTTTTATCTCTTCCCATCCGCCACTAAAAGGGAGTACTGTATCGGCACCTGTTGCATCAACAAAGTGAAGCTTCCCTTCATCATCAACATAAGTATTAATTTTATCTAAACTGCTGTCTATCTCCTTTAAAGCACCAGCGCCAACAGCCATAGAATCGTCAGTTGCGGCCCTTACCTGTTCCATGGTTGTAAGCGTATCTACTTCTGCTGTGGGTGTTCCATACGTTCCATCGCCACGTAAATATTTTTCATTCTCCCCGGCCGCGGGCGCAGGAACAAGACCCGATTTACCAGCTGCGCTTGCCGTAGCACCAGTCATAGCAGAGTATGTTGTATTTGCATCGGCTCTCCACCCAGGAACACCATTGGAATCTGTTTTCCAAACCTTATTAGCCTGTCCGCTTCCTTTTGCTACATATCCTTCACTGTCTGCAGTATTGGCTTTCCATGTGTCCGTTGTCTTATATCCGCTGTCATTGGTAATCTGGCTTGTTTTTGTAGGGACTGTCACATCGACCGCTTTTGAGTTTGGTATAAGTGCGGTACCATTTACTTTTACCGTTTCAATCACATTTGCTTGTGCATTACTCGGCGCATGAGCAGAATCGGCGTGTGTTTTAGCCGCATTCCAATTTGTTCTTTCTGCGTTTGTAATATGCTTAACAGAATCTGCAATATGAGAAATTAAATCAGTAATAGCCTTTGAAATTTTACCAAAGGCAACTGATAATTTTTCTCCACTGGATAATTTTGAAAGACTGGACGATTCCGTATAGGTTGGTGTCTGATCGTTTGTTGTTACATTCTGGACATTGCTAAGACCTACTTCTGATTTTGTGTATGTAGGCTTTGTAGGCTGTTTTGCCCAATCCGGCACTGTAGGATCAGTTTCTGATTCTAAATATGACCCAGCCGGTTGTATTCCTAATTCCGCTAAAGTTTTATTCCCTGATAATTCGGTTCCGTTGATAGAAGGCTTGCCCTGTAACTCTTCATATGAAGAAGCACCGCCGCTTCCGATCGCATGAATGGTGCCGTCTTCGTCCACCGTAGTTGTTGTACCATCCGGCTGTACAATACCGGGTCTTCCTTCCTTTGCCACATCGATATTTCCTATGCTTGCCGCTCTGTCTGCTTCTGTTTTTGCTCTATCCGCCTCTGTTTTAGCCCTGTCCGCTTCTTCGGAAGACAATTCCTTATAATACCGCGCATTATCAGTATCTTCTCCGGTTCTGGACGCTGTCCCTCCTTTTGCATAACTCTCAGCAGCCAATGCAGAATTACCTGCATCCGCTACCGCCTGATTCAATTCTGCGGCTTTTTGAGTCGCCGTGTCTGCAGCATGCAAAGCAGACGTTTCACTTTCTGCAGCTGCATTTGCTTTTTCTGTTGCTATTGTAGCCGATTCTACTGACTCATTTGCTTTACTCTCCGCAGCACTGGCATAGGATTCCGCAGATAATGCGCTTGCAGCCGCCTCGTCTGCTTTATTAGAAGCCGTATTGGCTCCTATCAGTGCATTATTGGCGCTCTCTGCTGCCTCTTCTGCTTTTTTTATTGCTGTATCAGCTGCATTCTGGGAAATTTCAGCATTCGTTGCTATAACTTCCGCCGTCTGTCCAATTTCTGTCTGGATACGTTCTACAGCTTCCTGTATAGTCTGGCAATCTGACAATATTCCTTTAATCAGTTCCATATCACTCTCAAAGGCTTCATATGTTGCCATTCTAAGAGCGACTCCGTTTGCTACGCATATTCGGATATATCTTGAGTCGGTAGATAATGCCCATTCGCCAGGCTTTAATTTACTTATATCAAGATTCTCTTCAAGTCCCTGCCTGATCTGCATCGTTGCATATATTGTTTTGGCTGCCATTTTTATTCTCTCTCCTCTCTTCTTCTAATGCTTTCTCATAAATTTCTGTAACTAATCCCTCTACGTTTTTCATCACGAACAAAACATTGATTGGTGGTAAATTTGACTCATTTATCAGCTGAATGAGATTTTCCTGAAATTCTTTAGTAGCCGTATTTATTCCCATAATTCCTCCTATAATAGGTTGTAGGCCTTAAGTGCATTAATCACTTCATTGATCTTTGTTGCGTTGCTAGAAGTAGTTGCAGACGATGTACTGCTTATTGTAGTAACGGTCTTTTTACTGCTTCCACTGCTACCAAAAAAGCCTACGTTGTCATAAGTACCATCCCCGATTTTTACATTTCCATTAAGTTTTGTTTCCCCAGACACTGTCAAACTATCTTTTAAACTTAACTTATATAAGGATGACTCATAATTACCTGTTGATTTTATAGCACCATTTGCTGTCACATTTCCTACCGTATCAACAGAAAATGCGGTACCTTCATAAATCCCATTATAAAATGTAGCTTTTCCCCAGCATTCAAGATCCGCGGCAGTATTTAATTTCAAAGAACCGGTTCCTAATATTTCAACTGCTGACGAAAACGTAGCTCCTTCTATTTTTCCTTTTACAGATAAGTTTCCACCAATTGATACATAGTCTGCAAATCGTGTTTCATTTCCTATTACAGAGTTTTTCCCTCCCGATTTTATTGTAATCATTCCTTTAGAAATTGATACAAATTCCGTCGAGCTACCTGTAAATAGCTGTATAGGAGTAATCTGTATAAAATCTTGTGATCCTTTCTCTACGCGTATGAACGCTGGTCTAATTTTTGTTATCTCTGCCCCATATTTCAAATCTATTACATCATAGTCAGCTGCTGATGTCGATATACTAATTTGACCACCGGTAATCATAGCATTTTTAGATTTTATAGTTCCTTCAAAATATCCATTAGACGCCCATAAACCGTCTTTGTTAAACCTTCCTACTACATTTCCCTCTTGGTCATAAACGACCATATCACCATTTATGTTGTTATCTCCTCCGAGAGAAAGAATCCCTCCCTTAATCCAGTCACATACTATTCCTATGGCTGCAATAATGTTAAACACTGCATTACCATTAGAATCAAATCCGGCTGTATAGCTTTTTCCTCCGTCCTGCGACAAGAAGAACCCGTCTATTGTTTGCTTATATACAATCTTTGATTCTTCAATGGTGTGCTTGTCATGCATATAAACTATCCTGCTGCCGTCTTCCATATCTTCGTATGTTGTATGGAATCCCATGGAATTCATTGCAAGCATGTTCATATTCTGCACAATTTTGTCATAGTATGATAATTCTTTCTTATTGTTCCGTCTTGCTTCTGCAACTGCCCTGGCATAGTCACTTACATAAGCACTTTTATTTCTGATAGGGTTTTCTGCTTTACATGAAATTTCAGTATATCCACCCACTCTATATACTACCTGATTGATCAACGCAAAATAGGAATTTCCTTTTCTGTCATACACTGTTGCTGTTTCAAATGGTTCTATTAAAGGATTGCTTATGCTCTGCACTGTCAGTGGCCTAAATGTAAGACCTACTAATCTGTTTCCGAGATAATTCCCGATCTCTTCTTCTTTTCCACTTGCCAGCTGATTTTTTGATACAGTCAGGACATACCCCTCTTCACCAAAAAGAAATTCTCCATTATCCGAATCAATCTTAACTCCGGTTATTAATACGTCATCCGTGCTTATATTAAGTGACTTAACATTTTTAATCACATTTTCATCATCATCTGTATAGGTAAAAAAGTCACCGCCAAAAATAATTGTATCTGCTTCATAATTATCAAAATCGCCGCCTATTATTTCTGTCTCATTTGACGATGTCATACTTCCGCCATGATACACTATTTTCTCTTTTTCCTCAGTCTCGTACCAAACAAGCTCAAGTGCGTCATTTACACTGATTCTCGCATTATATCCGGCAATTTGCGCTACCCATGATACTACCTGCCTGTATGTACAATCCTCTGGTCTCTTATCCACTACAAGATTCCAATTGTTAAATTCTCCGAATCCTATCGTTACTCCGCAATCCAGGCAGCAGTCAGACAATATCGTAAGAAGGGTTGCCGGATATGCTGTTTTTGCTTCATACGGTTTATCAAACAGATACATGGAGTCTGATCCGGATAAATTTATCACATCACCCGGAGTTGTCGGATTTATAATATAATATTTCCCTTTTCTTACCTTTTCCACGTTCCCGCTATCCAGCATAGTTCCTATATACAAATACAGGATGGCATTATAGAAGTCATATGTAGAAAATCTTTCATCAAAGTTTGCCAGGACGATGTTGACTGTCTTCCCAGCAGTAAACCCGACTCCGAATTTCCCGTCTGTTGTCTTGTCATTAACTGTACATCCATTAAGCATAAAATCCGCAGGAGTAAGTTCTAAACTGGTTCCATCTCCGAGAATGACATCAGCATAGTTTACAAACAGACCACCGTTATTCATTTTGTTTTTAAATTCATCACTTGCACTGATCATATGCTATACACACTCACCGCATTGAAAGACAGGCTATCCCAAACGTATCTTCCATTTACTTTTTTCAGGCTTCCAAAATTATAATTTGCCGTATAAAATTGATTTGTAACAAAACTTCCCTCTGATGGACTCATATACCTGAGCTGGTACCTGCTTCTTCCTTTTATCTGATTCAATATGATGCTTGCCTCTTCCACTTCAATATCTTTCCATGCGAAATGATAGCTTTCAGCAGTACCGACCACTGTATTATGCATCTCAAAATCCTGTGTTCTTCCAGAGTCCTCCGTTGATGAAGTAGCTCCGGTAGGATAGAACTCATCCGGAGTCTTTACAGAAACTCCGTTAAACTGAAAAGGTCTTTCCATAATCGCTCTCCTATGTCAAATTAAATACATTATTTCCTGATGATATCTGTTCAAGCTTCGCTGCATCCACAATGGTTTCTAATACTTCCCTTCCGTCCAAATACAGTTTTATAATTATACTTCCAGATCCGGATGTTTTTCCCATTTCCATGTTGGCTTCTTTTAATGCCTGCTTGATCGTCGAAAGTGGGCTTACTACCTCTGTCTCCTTATTATTGTCTCCAAGGCGGGCAAGGTGTTCCTTCATCGTTCTTGGGATCACCTGTCCATTTGCGTATCCGGGAACCTTCAAGTTCGATAGTGATACGGATCGTACAATTGAATACCCGGTATTTCCCGATCCCCCATATGTAAATCCACCGCTCATTTTTCCTTTCAGCTCTTCTATTTTGGATTTTACACTATCGACAACGCTTGTGATTTTTGAAGAAATGGAATCAAACACACTTGCAACCTTACTCTTTAAAGATTCAAATACGTCAAACCACGTACTCTTGATTGACCCCAATTTTTTAGAAACATTATCATCTGTTTCAGAAAGATTGCTATCGACCGATTCTTTTATACCAACGCATGCGTCATCTGTTGACTTCTTCGCCTGATCCATTCCTTCCGACACGCTATTTCCAATATTCTCGCTTGACGCTTGAATATTTTCGCTTGCAGACTGGATACCCTCATCAAACGTATTTACAGCTCCTGACGTATTTTCCATTGCACTCTGATAGTAGGCAAGATAATCAGTTCCTTCCTGCATTGCCATAAAGAAGTTTTTGGCTTCATCTGTCATTGCAGATTGGTTTCCTGTCATCATTTCCAGTTCAAAAGAATAGTCACCAGTTGTTTTACTGAGCACGTCAAAACCGTCATGTATATCCTGTAATGTCTGTACGCTGGCATCACTTAATCCAACGAAAGTATCGGCAATACTTCTAAGTTCCGGATGCATATTAAGCATGGACTGCCTGAGCATTTCAATATCTTCATCTGTTAATCCAAAATTCTTCTGTAATTTGGAAAGCTTTTCGTCCGTGTAGATCATTCCGTCCGCTATATTATTCATAGCAGTTTCAAGTGCTCCGGTTGCTCCTAATTGGTTGCTCATTTCCCAGCCAAGACCTTGAATTCCATTAGTTAAAATTGAAGCTGTATCTTTGACTAAATTCAAGTCTCCAGAAAGTCCATTATATCTTTCTTTCATATAGTCTGCATCTTTCGCACTCATTCCTGCTGCTTCACCTAATTCTATAATAGGATCTTTTGCAACCTCTACAATTCCAAGTGCGGCCAATGCTCCAAGTGCAGTTTTTAATCCTCCTATTGCGGTACTTACCTCTCCAATTCCCTTTGCTGCCCCCGCACCGGCACCGCCAATTCCAAAGAATGAAAGAAAACGTATTATAGTATCAAATACTCCTGTTACAGACTTTACGGCACTAAATGCAATAAGTGCGGTTTTCAGTCCTATCAGTGCCTTTACAATACTCTCAAGCCCATCTGCCATATCTTCTGGCTTTACTTTTGACATCCAGTCTGCCACCATATCAAGAAAATTTTTAAATTCTTGACTGTTCAAAAAATTAGCAAGAGCATTAGCGCATCTATCTATGAATATAATAAGTCCCTCACCAACTGTCTCCGCGAATGGCTCCAATGCATCCCAGAAATCAGAAAGGCTTTGTCTTAGTTCATCCCATTTTACCTTTTCATTGAATTTTGTCAGCACATCAAGAAGATCAGGAAGCCCTTTTTCCAGAGTCCATTTACCAAGCGGTAATAATACCTGCTCATAGAAGTCAGTGATAACGCCACTCAGGTTATCAACTACCGGTATTAATGATTCTGTAAGTCTCTCAAACGCCTCCAGCAAAGGAGAGAAATTCAGATTTTTTGCCCATTCAACAGTGTAATCTGCAGCTTCTCTGATATTTTTTATAATAACAGCGAATATGTCACGTATATTTTCCAGAATGTGCAGTCCAGTCTGATTCTCATTCCATGCTTCTCTGAAATTCTTTGCAAGGTTTCCGACAATTAATCCAATATCTCCAATTATATGAAGAATATCAGAAAACATATCTACAGTCTTGTCCTGCTGCCATACGGTAAGGAAATCGCGTCCAATATCCTTAATCAGACTTCCGATTTCTTTCAAAGCGAATTTCCAGGAATCCATGACAAATTTTCCTTCACGGTCCCATGCTTTTTTCAACGGCTCAAATATCTTGGAAAGCACATTTTTTATCTTATCAGCCATGTCTTTGAAGTAGCTATCAACCGGCACTTCTTCAAACATATCTGTGATTCCGTCACCTGATGCTTCTTTTCCTGTGTCTATCTTTATCTCTTTTTCAGATTCAATCTTGTTCAGCTCATCGAGTGGAGACAATATGTTATTCATTGCCTTTTCAGCATCTTCTGCAGAATCCTTTAAGTCTTCCATAGCAGATGAAGCATTCTCTATTGATCCGACACCAGAACTGATTGCCCTTGTGTATGATCCCTTGCCCAAGAGTGCAGCAATGAGCTGTGCTACTGCATTAGCCGCCTTCGTTAGGTACGAAACAAGCGTCTCAATGTATGGTATTGCTATCTGTACGATGGGAGCAAATGCGGATGCAAATGTATTTTTTAACTGCAGCAACCTCGAGTTCAGACTGTCAACAGATGCTTTAAATGCATTATTTTGTGCATAAAAGTTAGCGAATCCTTTCTCTATGCCAGAAAACATATTCCGGAATCCTGCACTTATCACATTAAAAATGAATATTCCGGACAAAAGGCTCTTAAGTCTCGATCCAAACTTTGACATCGCTGTATTGGATCTCTCTGTTTCTTTCCGGAATGATGGGAGTATTCTCTGTACAATATTTTTCATTCTCTTAGCAAAAGAATCTACAAAAGAATTTGCTTTTCTCAAACACGATCCAATGCTATCAAATGATTTTCTGATCGTATTCCCTAAATTTTTAGAGCTATCTGCCGTTTTGATTTGTTTTAAACTTAATTCTTCATGCTTCTGATTCAGAGATGTAAGATCATTTTCAGCATATTTCAACTGCTGAGACAGCTTTGAGAACTCATCAGTTGAACTTCCGATAGTAAATGCTTTTCCAGTCTCTACGAGATCCTGTAAATCTCCCTTTGCGTACCTAATTTCATTCCTTATCTCATCCATCTGGTCATTTAATCTTTGCCAGGAAGTGCCATTATCCTTTCCCTCTCGTTGCATCTGTTCCTGTTTTTCCAGAAGCCTATTAAATTTTTGTTCTGCCTTTTCTATTTGTGCTGTTATTTCCTGGTATTCCTGCGTGGGAATTTTGGCATTTCTGAGCGAATCCATTTTTGAACGCAACGAAGAAACCTTATCTGCTGCTTTCATAATCCTATTCTGCAGTGTCAAAAGCTGACTTGACGCTTTCTTGGTATCAATTTCTGTGTTGATCCTTATGGATCCATCATATTCCGCCATAAAAATTCACCCATTAATTAAAAAAACGCCGGCAAACGCTTTTATACGTTTACCGGCACCTATTTGCCGCCGCTCATAACCGCTTTCATGAGCCTATCCTAATACCCTTGTGATGAGATCCTGGTATTCTTTCTCCTGCTGCATTTCTTCACGTGTTTTAGGCTTTCTGATTTCGATCAGCTTCCTGTTTTTTCTGAGGAACTCCATCTCATGCTTTTCCAGCTTCTTTCCCTTATTGAGCTTGTCCCTTATGCCAACAATAAAGGAAAAAGTACCTTCCTCTATTTCATTGAAATAACCTATGAATGTCCACCAGTGCATATATTCTTCCGCACGTGTCTCTCTATTTGCTACTTTATTTACGGCAGAAAATATCATCTGCTCATCTTTAGCCCAGTCGTATGTAGGCAGTTCACATGAATTATTCTCTTCAGAACCCGCTTCGATAAACCATTTTATTCCTTCCGCGGCTTCCTTTACATCAAATCCATTCTCCACAGCTTTCTCAACATCATCCGCACAGGAGAAATCTTCAAACAGAAGAAATATTGCAACGATCCATTTTTCTGCATTATCAAGATCTGGATCCGAAAATGCTTCCAGCACCTGTAAAACATTTCTGAAATCAGATCGTATTGCATATTCCCTGCCGCCTACATTTAATGACTCTGGTAATGCGCCGATCATTTTTTCCTACTCGCTTTCTTATGGTCCTGCGGCACATATCTTGCCATTCTTTCCTGGCTGGCTTTTTTATATCCTTCAATCTTCCTGTTGAAAAGGTCTTCCATAATTGGGGAAATCTTTTCAAAGAAATCAATAATACATTCTGCGTCCGGAAGGAAATCCGGAATTTCTTCATAGACATTTCGGAAGAATTTCTTTACTGTGCCTTCCCCGAAAATGCTGTCAATTACGCTAACTGCTTCTTCAGAGAACTTTACACTCTCCTTTGACGACTCTATTGTTTTATTCATAACTGCATTAAAGTCTGTTCTGTCCGCATACTTCCTCTCAATGTCTGCAAGCTTTTTCGGAAGATCATCTGCAAGATCTGCTATGTGCTTAAATCCTGCGGCGAACTTATCAAACAGATTCTGGCTGTCTGCGGATATTGCTACATAGTCTCCCATATCATTCAGTTCAATTTTGACTAATGAGGTACCATTTTTTTCTATTTTTATTTTTTCCATACTTAACACCCTTTCTCAAATCCGGTGCACGAGAGAAAGGTACGCACACCGGATATATTAAGTTTCCCTAATACCTTTGGTTATTACGTCCCAGATTCGTTTCCCTATGAAGTTCCCTCCGTGAATGTAGGAACCCTTTCCGTTACTGAAACTGTTCCTTCTTTCCGTCCACCATTCATGTGAATATTAAACGGAATTCCAAATCCTGTTGTATCCCCGCCGTATTCCTGAGGAACAACTACGCAGTTCTCAACCCATGCTTTACCGGTCAGGGTTGACACATCTGAGTTCTTTACTTCATCCGTGAGAACTGCTTCCATAAGGTATGCTGCAATGGTTCCTTCATCTGATTTGCGGTTCATTGCAATATCCAGAATCGGCTCATAAATAACATCCTCTGTTCTTGCAACATAGGTATCCACACTCAGCTCAGGTGTAAATCCACTGTGTTCCACTGTGGTCTCTCCAAGGACATTCTGTTTTGTCTCAACACTCGGATTCAGTGACATGGACAAAGAATCCGTATCCTTTCCCAGAAGGGTCCATTCATTTTTGTCAAATGAAAGCCATGTGGCCTGCACTGCTCTTGCTAATTTCGGCATTTCCTTTTCCTCCTTAATCTTTTTCATATTCCATCACTGCGTCTGCAGCGAATATAGTACTCTTATCTCCTCCAGCCTTATCCTTATACGGAAGGCTGTTTGACGCTGTTATCTTTGTAATAGTCCTTCCACCGGACAGTTTCTGCATTGTTCCATATTCTTCCAGCCAGCTCATGATAGTATCTACCTTAGCCTGGCTGTTGATTCTCTGATCATTGGATGTCGGGAAGCTCCTGTATGCGATCTGAAATTTAATTTGTGCAGTAAATCCTCCGATCACATTCCGCTTAAGGTACTTTGCCCCAGGAAGCGTGTAAATGCCTATGGATTCCACGGCATCAATCGACTGATACTGTACCGGAACTTTTTCTGGAATAAACGGACATCCCTTCACCAAATCCAGAAGCAGATTTCCGATTTTATCATACTCCTGCTTACTGAGCGGATCCTTTTCTTCGGATGGCATCTTACTTCCCTCCTATCTCAAATCTTGGTACCAGTGAATATGTATCCACATTGCTCATGGAAAATGCATAGTCGAATTTTCCCTTTACAAAATTGAAAAACCCTACTTCATAATCAGAACTTTTTATCATTCCGACAGGAAGTACAATATCGATTCCAAGATCCTTTTTCTTTACAATGACAAAGAAGTTATCGGACTCAGGATCAAACGTGAAATGCTCTACTTTTTCATTCTCGTCCATCTCCTTCCATTGATTGGGAGAAGCATATGCTTTTGTGTCATCAGAATGCGGAATCTTTACCACACATTTATTTGCGCTTTCCATCCCGCTTTTCATCTGGTTTGCGCCGTGTGTCAGCTCAACTCTCACACCGTCAAATCTTTTCCCGACAAAGAATTCATCTTCATCCACGATATATCTGTTATAGACAACAACAGCGTCTTCATATCCTATTCCCATATCTCACACTTTCCGGGATAAGGTCCGGCATACAGAAGGTTTACCCCATTTGCGTCTTCCATCATTGACAAATTATCTTTGATCACAGAATAGATCTGCATATCAAAGACTTTTTCGTCTTTTGCCGCCTCTGAAAGAGTGGTTTTATCCCCGCTACCGCTTGAATAACTTCTCGATTCAGAACCGGATGTAACGGATGTTATGATCCTGCCTATTGCTTCTCCATTCTCCCCGGTTTTATATCCAGCTGAGTCATTAAGGTTTTTCCGGTAGTCATCAACTGATTTCATGAAATCCACCAGCTCGCATATACAGTCTTTTACGGCGCAGACAGAATCTTCATTAACGGGAAATGCAAAGGAGAGCTTTCCCATTGTGATCTGGTCCATTCTCCTTTGCGCTTTTCTTGCGTACACTTTAAATTCGTCTTCCGTAACTTTCTTACCGTTATATTCAGTTTGATAGTATTTGAAATCAGTGTACTGTGCCATATTCCTTAACCTCTGGTCTTAATTCTCGCAATCGCAATAGCCTTATGAGGATAATACTCAGGTGATCCGCTCTCATTGCTGTTTGCGATCTCCCAGTTGGATCCTGTTGCAAGCTGCTCATCCGTAGGAGAAATAATGTTTGACTTCTTGAACGAAATTCCATAGGGTGAGAAAATCTTTCTCTGGCGGCTCCAGAGTGTAGTCTCTCCTCCATTCTTGGCATCATCTTCAGACATAGAATAAGGCTTCTTAGCTCCGCAGTTTGTATACTCAATAGCTCCGTCTCCAAGAACATAAGTTGTGTACACGATACCTGCAGGAAGAAATACAACATAATCTCCCTCTACCGGTTCATATCCGGATGCCGCAGGAGTTACACTCTCCAGCTTGATCTCATTGTCACCAGGTGTAGCAGAGTTTGCCACAACCTTAAGTGCGCCTTCATCCTTTACAGATGCTTTCACATAACATTCAGTAACTTCCTCTGTAGGCATATCGTCGTCAACAAGAGCAAGTCTTCCGTTGATGCTATACAGAGTAAGATCCTTTTCCACACCATTTGCATCTGTAAACTTAAGGTGAGCCATGAGCTTCTTATTCTCGACGCCTGTTGATACCTGGGAATGCATGATTGCCAGGCTGAACTTACTCTTGTTGTCGCCAAGAGCTTTCTGGATACCAGTATTCAGCGTTGTTTCACCGAACTCATTATTCGGAGTGTTGCTGATATCATAGGTATGACCATTTACGAATTCAAGGTTCTTCGCTCCTGTCATGGAGAAGATACCTTTCAGTGTAGCAAGCAGCGTAGCCTGGTCTACATCATCCCAGTATTCTGCAATTTCCTGTGTTGCAGGAAGAAAATCTTCCCCTGTGATATCAGATGAAAAGTCCTTCTCTGTCCAGCCATTTGCACGACCTACCACGATACGTCCCTGCAGATAGGTTTTACGACTGTTTGTTGTGATGTCTGTAGCACCATCATAATTCACTGCCTTTCCGCCAATTCTTGCCTTGATAGGAACAGCAATATAGTTTCCACCTGTCTGATCTGGAAGCATTGCCGCATACTGCGGTTTCTCAATTATTGCACCAGACTTCAGAAGCTCGTTACGCTTCAAATTGGGAGCCTTATCCACATAAGCCCCAAATACTTCACCATTGAAATTTTTTGCGTCAAATAATGGCATAATTCTTCATCCTCCTTACATGTACTGGCTGATATCCAGTCCAGGATTGTCATTCTTCATCTGCATCAGTTTTTCCGGTGACACTTTTGTACCCGGCTTAGGCAGACTTTCCATCCTGGTTGTGAATTTCGCCTTGTTGTCCCCGGCCCTTTGCTGTTCATCAGTGATGAATGCATTCGGATCGTTCTTTGCATAGTTTTCCTGGAAATCATTCAGACCATAGATCTTTCCATCCTTCATGGTAAGAGCAGCCTCTTTCAAATCAGCAATATAAGCTTTCTTAGCACTCTCAGAAGAGAATGTCAGTGTGCTTACATGCTCATTTACCGCATCTGCATAGTCTCTCTCTGCAATCTGCTTCGCAAATTCCTTCTCAGCGTCTTCCGCACGCTTTTTCCAGTCATCCCGGTCTTTTTTGATGTCCTCAATTTCTTTTCCATCAAGTCCGTTAAGAGTTGCCTCTGCGTCCTCAGCTCTCTTTTTCCACTCGTCCCTATCACTTTCAGCCTTTCCTACCTTCTTGTCATGTTCCAGATTAGAAATGACATCCTCGGTGAACTTCTTTGTGATAGCTCCTTTCTGATCATCAGAAAGCTCGAGTCCAAGTTTTTCCAGTTCTTCAATAATTTTCATTGCGTATCTCCTTCTTAAAAGTTTTTTATCCGGTCAGTCCGGCACGATTGAGCTGCTATTTTACCCATAGCTGGTAATTGCACAGGCAGGATTCGAACCTGCTGCCATAAGGCTTCCTATTTCCTACAATGCAAAAAAAATGGAGCCAATAACCATTTCTGGTTACTGACTCCTATTAGTCCTTACAAAGTACCGATTTACTTTGTGACAATATTCTTTTTTACTTCATACACAACCAGTGATCCGTCTGATCGTGCTTTTACTTCGGCATTATTTCCCTTTTTTACTATGGCTCTGATCGCCGTAAGAATCTGTGCATCGTTCAAATTACCACCTTCCTTGCACTCTGTAAACCTTCTCCTATATTGATATCATATCATTAGCAGCAGATATAATGCAATATCATTTTTATTCATTATTTTAATCACTCTCCCAATAGCTATCATCAGCCATAGGATCATGATCATCCAAAACAAATTCAGTATCTTCCGGAAAGTCTTCAATATTCTTATCTGCAGGTATGTCAGTTATTTTAATCTTTCTGCTCATCAAAACGATCCTTCCCATATTTCATATTATATTTCTCTGCAAATAATCTATTTACTTCATCACTGCAAAGCCTGTATCTCTCTATTTTTGATATCTTTCCTTCACGATATAATTCATTATATTTCTTTTTTACCTTTATTGCAATCCTATCTCTTTCTTTTTGTATTTTGTCCGCTGTGTTTATTTCTGACGGCCATTTTGAAGGCCTATGTAGATAATATACTCCATCTGATGTTGCCACACGTATTTCTGCTGCATAGCTTTTTTTAAGTGTATAAATATCAGAGGCTGATAGTGATCCACCTGAAGGATGGTTATGCGATATTACGCATCCTTTAAGCTTTTTCATTTCCAACAGTGTGAAATTAACTTCATTATAACTCCCTCTTTTCTGAAATACAAATTTTCCATTTGCATCATATACAACCGCTGTCTCCTTATCTCTTATTGAAAGTACTTTTTCATCAGAAAGTAGCTCTCTTCTTGCCTCTTCAGCCCATTTATCACTTGTTTCTTCTAAAGACAAATTAACCTGTTTATTCTCATATCTTGTAGCTGCGCCGTTTGCAATACTGGATTGCTTTTTCTTAAATCCTCCCACCTTTATCCTGTCATACTGCTTCTGAAGTCCGTTCTGCTCACAGAAATCATTATATGCATTATTCTGCTCCCTAAGCCTGTATGCCAGCTTATCATAGTCTTCCTTGAGCATACCTATTACATCAGTTTCTGCAACTCCATTGATTTCCTGCTGCTTCACAAGAAGTTCTCTCTTCGTCTTCCTGATCGCACGCTCCATCATACGCTGTTTCTGTTGCAAGCTATATAATTTTTTGTTCTCCTCACTATCAATTTTGAGATTTCCATTTTCATCAAGATATGGATTTCTTAATCTCTTATCCCAAGGCTTATGGGAATGCCTGCAGTTATACCCATGAAGTCCACGTGGATCAACTACTATACCAGTTCCGGATACTGGATCTATATCATAACCGGTACTCTCCAAAAGATTCGGATACCCCGGCTCACTCCCTCTAATCCTGTATACTTTCCCCTGCCAGTTATCATGCCCGGAAAGATATGGCTGCCCTTTCTGCTGTGTTCTTGCGCCAAGATGAGCGGATACAAGGACATACTCACTCTTTGCTTCCACGATATACTGATTTGTCACCTGCGCAGCTGTCTGATTCATTGAAGTCACTACACACATTCTGACTGCTGCCTCCAGGCTCCGTTTTGTCCCAGTTGGATATTCTATCTCGATTCCTTTTCTTGCATACCTGTCAAGAATATCACATACTGCAGAAGAATAGCTCTGAACTCCGCTTGATACTCTGAATTCCGCTTCGTCAAGCATATTGATAAGATCCGCCTGGCATTTATTCATCGTGCTTCTTGTCAGATTAGAAAGCTCTCCTAGGCTCTTTTTATACTCTGCATCCATGATCCTTATTACAGAAGGATTTTCAAGCGGAGAAAGTACATCAGCTCCAATATCCTGAAGCGTTTTCCTGTCATCCTCCCATGATGTCATGACAACCTCCTGTAGAAGACTTCTAAGCTCTTTTCTGCTTAATCCTGTCAGCTCTGACAGTTTCTTTTCTATCTCCTGTCTGCTCTCTCCCATCATACGCAGTCTGTAAATAAGCCTGTCTGTTGTTCCTGACATTTCTCCAGCCTTTAGCAGTCTCATAGATATATCGTGCATAATAAAATCCACAAGTTGCCTGTATATTTCAAGCATCCTGTCTTCTTTGTTAATAAAATATCCCGGTTTAAGCATTATCCTCTCCCCGCCGTTTCCTTAACAAGCTTTATCCATTCTTCCTTATGCTGCTCCTTTGCAGTTTCAAACCAGTGGTCTCCTGTTCCCTCCGTATGGTAGCTAAGCGGTTCTCCGGCCGGATACTTTTTCTCATACTTTTTAGCCCATGAGCTTCCATTCTCTGCAAGATATAATTCACCTTCATACTGATAATGGGCATATGGAGTACTCCATTCTATTTCACCGCCATTTATTCCTTGAGGATAATTTACACTATTCCTCAATGCTCCCTGCTGGAATGGAATCAGCGGATCACAGTCTGCCACTATCTGCATATTGAGAAGTTTCTGCGCTTCTCCTATGTTTTTATCCAGCCTTGAAGTGTCAATGCTTATGTCCACGGATCCTACATGTGTATTTATCTTCATTTTCCGAACAGACCTTCCTGATCGGCCTCTTTGTTTTCTTCCCTTGCCATTTTTAGAAGCCTTCTTGCATCTTCCCTGGAATAATTAAGATACTCCACATAATATTCCTCCCAGGGATATTTACCGGCAACAGCTAGCTGGTAGTGGTGTATCTTGTCCTCTTCATAGTTATATGTGATGTCACCAAATGAATAATTTGCCTCATATTCACCGATAGGAGCAAGGCTGTACAGATCAGCAAATACTGATTCTGCGTACAGATATCCGTTCACTGCTACCTGCAGCGCGTCCCTGATATCCTTGATCGTCTGTATAGTCCTTCTGTCATCTGATTCCACCTGTGTTGCTGTTACCATTCCTGTCTTCTGGTCAAACACAAAATATCCATTACTGTATCCGCATTTATAACCAATCATAGATAACAGATTGTTCATACCGGTTATCCTTATATCTGTACGGAGCGGGCGTTCTATTGCCTGATAGAAGTTATTGGCCCCCTGCCCAAAAACATTATGAACATGGTGCGGAAGTTTAATCTCAGAATCTGAATTAACCTTTGATCCTGACAGCATAAGAAGCCTGTCATCCACAAGCTCAATATTTTCACTGTCAAATATCTCGCCGGCGTTCCTGCTGTATGCAATATCGAGATCCTTCATTTCTTCTATTGCTTCTGAAAATATGGCCATTCCAAGCGGACTGTCAAAATCTATGTTATTTGCAGCCGGCATCCTGAATACTCCGAAAAGCATGGAATTGATCTTATCGCCGTTGTTTTTTGTTATTGTTACCTCGGGAAGCAGATTCTTCCACTTTGTTTCTGATATATCACATTCCTTTCCGATCCCTTGTGAGTTATCACTTTTATATGTCTTATTTGAGATCATATAGTAGGTAACATCCTTTTCGGATTCTTCACCAGGCATTCTCACACTTGCATTAAGGTATCTGTGGTATTCCAATTTTGTATAATACTTTTTACCGCTCTGATAAGTATCCTCAAAAATGATTCCAGAAATATTCCCGTTTCCATCCTTGTCCACTACAAAAAATCTATCCGGTGTAACTATGTCAGCGCCTTCTCCATTCGGCTTGATCACAACGGTGCCGGATGCGCATCCGAGTTCTACCCAGTTCCTTAATTTTGGCATAAGCACATTGTCGATTCTATTCTGCAGATACTCCGCCCTTGGCCCGCCATCAAGTTCTATTCCCAGAGCAAGAGTAGTGAGCCTCGCTGTCTCAGAGCAGATTGTCTTTGCAAAATTGATTGTTTTGATCCTGTCTTCCTTGCTTACCCATGAAGGGAATCCGCTGTAAATGTTGAGCCAATTCAAAATGGCAAAATCCATTTCCTGTGAACTTACAGACTCCACTTTAAATGCATTTTTTGCTTCTTTTGCAAACATATTATTCCACCATCCTTTTATTTTGCTTATTAATCCCATCACAACGCACCTGCTTCCTGAAATGCCTTAAACAGCTTAGGCGCCTGAATAGCAATCCAGTCAACCATTTCTTCATTTTGAGCCCATCCACCACCCAGTACACTCGAATCATCCTGCAATCCTGATTCGTTCAAAAAGGCATGAGTTATTTCATGGCGTAGTGTCCTTTTTGTCTGAAGGACCTGCTCTTCCTCAGATAGTTTTCCAAAAAATTCTTCCTCTGATGGATCGCCTATTAATATTTTGCGAGTCAAATTATTACATGATCCACACCAAGTATTCTTCTTTAGCAGATCACATTCTGAAATTCTAACGACCTCAATTGTATATTCCACTCCTAAAACATTTACATTATTTATCATGCGCTTTCTCCTCTCCTCATTGATATCGGGCTTGTTGCATACCTGACAGCATCAATATAGTGGTTATCATGATCAGGATACCCATCTATGATTTCACCAGTTTTTTTATCAACCTCATGCTCATAATTCGTAAACTCCTTATAAGCATTCGGCGTTCTTGCTGGATCTATGATAATTTTGCGGCACTGCAGCCACTCAAATGTTCTTTTAACGCTTCCGGACCCTGCCTCTGCCTGCCTTGCCATTAATCCGGCATCACGGAAGTCATTGATATGTTCCTGCTCATCTGCACCGCATCGCACCTCATAATCTGAGTATCCCTTATCAATGATCATCTTGGCCATATCCTTCGTCCTGATGCAGGTTCCCCCAAGTTCGTCTATCAGCATTATTGTTTCTGTTGCATGACTGTATGACAGCCTCACAAATGCTTTAGGATCCGGATGCCATCCCCAGTCCTGTCCCTGATATATTCTTTCCTGCCTCGCTATCTCCTCATCGGTGATCTCACGGATCTCCAAAAACTTAAATATCTCAGTTCCCAGTCCTATCGGTTCCCCAAGATATTCATGCTGGTACGCATCCGGATTTACCTTTTTCAGGTGCTCCGCTTCTTCTATGAACGCTTTTCCAAGCCACTCGGGAGGTACATCAAGATATGTAGAACGGTGCACAAGCATGGAATCCTTTGGTTTGTTGACATAATTATTCGCCCAGTTATTGATGCTGATTGGCGGGTTGAACATCTTTATGATCCACGCATCATCACCACCACGGATTGCAGACTGCTCAATCTTTCTGACTGGCTCTTCCCCTCCAAACTGGTCAAATTCTTCAAATATCAGGATTCCTATATGCCCGAAAGGCACCTTGATCGACTTTATCTTTCCTGGATCATCCGCTCCCCTAAAATAAATCTTCTGTCCGGTTGGCTTATATGTGATTTCAAGGGGAGATAATTTGAAATCCCAGTTATCTCTTACAAACATAGGATTTTCTGCCTGCTTATCTGCAGACCATTGAAACTGGGCGTATATGGAATCACGGAGCGTATTTGCCACCTGCCTTAATGCAAGGGCATGGACCTGCGGATTATTCATCATAAGCTCAAATGGTATCTCCGTTCCGCATGATGACTTCGTGGACCCTCTTCCGCCGCATAACACATATTCCCGATGCTGCCTATTTCTCATATCCCTTACAACCGGATGAAAGGTATCTGCAATGCTATCGAGATCTGTATGGTAAGGAGCTGCGTGTCTTGCTTCTTCCTCTGCCTTTTTCTTCTCTTCTTCCTTCGCCTGCACAGTCAGCGCCTTCTCCAGAGAATCCATCGCTTTCAGCTGATCGGAGAAATCAGGAGAAAAACCGAATCCGTCTTCCACCTCTCCTTTTGCGATTGCGCTTCTTCTTGCCTGGATCTCCGCAAGAGACATAATGTCATGACCTTTTATTTTCTCAATCTCATTCTGCCTTTTGGCTATATACTCTGAAACACACTTGTTTTCCCTTATTTTTTTTGCACTACTTCTGGCATACCCTTTCCCATATCCAGCTGATATTGCTGCCTGATAATCATTTCCTCCATTTTCTATCCACGCATCAGCAAAATCCTTCTGTCTTTGATTTATCGCCATTCCATCACCGCCTTATAAATATCCAACAGGCAGAAGATTACTTCTGGCATCGAACACGTTTTTAATATTTCATAGTCTTTCTGCTTCCAAAGGCAGCTTCTTTCTGAGTAATATGTAACAGGTGTACTTATCCTGTATGACGTTATCATCCTTTTCTGATCAGCAGAATAAAACTGGCTGCTGTTTACCTTTACCACCAGTCCACTTTTTACAATCGCTGTCTGCAATTTTTTCATTCTGCCATTCAGATTCATACTGCTTTCCCTCAAACAAAAAGAGCCAGCACCCTTATTCAGAGTTCTGACTCCTATTAGTCCTTCATGCATACCAATTTATGCATGGATTATTATGATAAAATTATAACTGTATTTTTTTCCTGTGTAAAGCTATTCATATGCTTTACGCAATCTCTCTTTTGCAATAAACTGGCATCCACATATCTTGCAGTCAAATGCATCAAATTCTCTTGGCTCATCATATGTTCCATTCAATGAGCTTAATCCTCCTGTACACAATCTTTCCTTTACTACATATCTTCTGTCTTTATTTGGCACTATATCGCTCCCACATACTTTGCAAATATACTTTTTAGGTGGATTCATTCCAGGTATCTCAATTTTCTTTTTTCTTTTCCAGTTGCTCATTTTTTTCTTCTCCATTCATATGCATTTTTCTTCAATTCTTCGTATTCTTCTCTTTTAATTATTACGTATCCACCAGATACTATTATCTCATTATTTCCGCAGATAAACGGTTTTCTTTGTAAATTGTTCACCACAATTTCTACATCTCTTCTATCCAAACCAAATTCCTCCTTTTTAAGCCGCATACAACGCCTGTTTTCTACTCTTTTAATCAATTTCGACTACTTTACAATTCAAATTTCTTATGTATTCGCATTCAGTTATTTTCTTTGCCTTTTCTACTGCTTCAGATTTTGTTTGTGCATATATTGTCACGTCAAATCTATCTTCTGCGTTATAAGCACCATAATAATTGCACTGTATAAAAGACATATTCCATTGTATTTTACTCAATCTTTCTACCTCCTCTAAATGATTACTTCATAAACAAAAGCCATCTTGTTTTACCACGCTGATCCCCTAAGAGTGGTTTTACTTCAAATATTTTAAGAACTTCATATAGCTTTATTTGATCCTCATTCCACTTGAATACCAACAACCCATCAGGTTCAAGGACTCTCATACATTCATCAAATCCGGATTTCAAATACGTTGACCAATCCCTTGGAAGTATTCCATATTTTTGTCCAAGCCAGGATCCCGTCCCAGCATGACATAAGTGTGGTGGATCAAAGACTACCACCTTGAACGAATTATCTTCGTATGGCATATCGCGAAAGTCCATTTTGATATCAGGCTTAACAACAAGGCTCCTACCGTCACATAAAGTTGTTTCCACTTCCCTGTTATCAGCAAAGATAACATCAGGATTCTTTTTATCAAACCAAAACATCCTGCTTCCACAACAAGCATCAAGTATCTTTTTCACGTTGCTTCCTCCACTAAAGATCATGACAGCTCAAAATTGAGCCGTCCGGTGCGTCCAATTTTGGACACTCCTAATTTGTTATCCAACTAAAGGCTGGTTTAAATGTGTATCGATACACATTAAGCCACATTGTTTCTCAGATATTCCTCAACCGCTTTCCGGATCACCCAGGATAACGGCCGCTCTGTCTTCTCACAGTAATCTGTCAGCTGCCGGAACTGATCCGGCTCCATCGTGATATCCTTCCTGATAAACTTATTATCGCTTTTCGGTCTCCCCATAAGTACCTCCATTTCTCTACACATTAATGAGTTATCAAATTGTTAAGGCTGGTTTAGTTAACTTTCTGTAATGACTTTACAAGTTCTTCTAAATCATAATTAATATCTTCAATAATTCTTACGTCATGATAATATTCTTCTCCATACTGGCATTCATACCATAATTGTTGAATATCCTGGTCATAATATTTTAATGCGTGTTCGTATGCCCGTAGATCTTTTTCAGATTTACTGAAGTCATATCTTCTTTTTAACCTTTTAAGCCAATCTTCCTTAAGTGATTTTGAAGGAAAGATTGCACAAAATCTCTCTAAATTGTGAATAGATAGGTATTTTCTTACCTCCTCATGGCATGAAACAAATACTGTATATCCCTGTCTCGAAAGATCTTGTGCAACTTGTGCATAATAAATATACCAATCATCATGGCGTGTTTTATTGCCTGTTCTATTTAGAGCATTATCTTCTTCATATTTCCAAAAGCTGCTGCTCTCCAAATCAATAATTTTGTTGTTTTTACTTGCTAGTGAAGTTTTCCCTATTCCTTGATATCCTGTAATAATCATATATTTTTTCCTCCTTAAGGTCAGTTTACATACGATTCTTAATGTAATCTTCCACATTTAATTTTGCATTTGCCGGTTCACAATAAATCATGCAACCGTTAATAGTGCTGTCTGCAATATCCGAATCAGTCAAGTCTGCACCATTTTTTTCAAGCCATGAATCCAATTGTGCACACGCATCTATCAGTTCCATTGCTAATCTTTCTCGTCTGTCGATAAGCTTCTGGATTTTCTTTGGAATTTCCACTTTTCTCCCTCCACTAAAAGTTAATTCTCGGTCAGTTTAGTCACCCTTTGATTCCTCTAACGCAGATATTAGTTCATCTATATCCACGTTATCAAACCAATCAACCGCATTTTCAAGAGATTCCACTGCGTTTTCAGCAGTTTCATATCTTTCAGAGCCCTGTAGGTTTTCAGGAATGTTTTCCAAATATTCCTGTTCTTCATCCCTGATTTCTTCAACGATTTGTTGAAGTCCTTCTAAAGCTTCCTGCAATTGATTTACTTCTTCGATTGCTTTATCAATCTTTTTTCTTCGTTCCTTATTCATTGTTTCCTCCATTTAAAGCTCATCATCAATCGAATTGATATAAAGGTCAGGTTATTCATGTGTCATAATTGTAAAATCTCTTCCACAATCGTCACAATTAATTGAATCTTCGCCTTTGTTTTTTACAAGGTTAGGACTCCAACAATACGGGCAAAAATGAATTTCTGTTGTTAATTCAATAATATTATTTTCCATACTCTTTTTACCTCTGCTAAAAATTATTTTTCATCAAAATATCTAATTATTAAATATATTATCATTCCTAATGTAAAAAATCCTAACGCACATAAAGCTGCTATCATTTTGAAATTCTCATCCTTCCTCTTTCATTATTCATTTATCTAAAGGTCAGTTTAACTAATCAGCACCTACTTTTAATTCATCAATTATTTTATCAATTATTGCAGTATCAACGCATAGCTTCTGACTTCCATCTTCGAGAGTAATCATATAGTTTGCTTGCGCCATAATGTCTGCAAGTATGCCAAGAGCATATAGCCTATTCAGTTTTGATGGTTCTATAGTAGGTTGGTTTGTGATAATGTCTATTGCTTTAAATATATCAGTTGTCATATTTGCTTTAACATTATTTACTAAATCATCTGCATCAATTATTCTCATACTACGAATCTCCATTAAAAGTTAATTTAACTTTGCAAATGCTTTCTCTAAAACTGATATCTGGTGCATTATATATTCTCTTATTTTCATTTCAAGTTCCGGCTCATCTTTCAGATGTAAATATTTATTGTCTTCTACTTCACCTATAAAATTATTTGCTCTAATTGCATTACCATACGGAGAGTCAAAAGCCCTAAGAAAAGACTTATACTCTTCTATTTTTTTGCTTATTATATTAGCTTTATTCAATGTTTCCTTTGTCACGCTTTCTTACCTTACCTTTCTAAGAAGTTAATTCTCTGTCAGTTTAGCTTAGCATCTGCTTCTTGCCAGTTTTTAAAATGATATACTTCACATTTGCCTCGCTTTACAGGGTTATCATAAAACTCTGGATGTTCAAACTTCATTACACATACCGACTTAAAACCTTTATCTGCTCCTTGTGGCGTATAACCTTTTGACATAAGGCTATCATGGGCTTCATTTTCTCTTCGTATATAGTCTCTATCTATCATTCTTTTGCCTCTCCCTTCGGCTGATATGGCTCTCTCTTCTCTGCCCATGCCAATACTTCTATTTCGATAGGCTTATTTTCTACCTCGTCCCAAAACCACATTCCTACAAATGGGTTATAAATTGCCGTATCGCTATGTATTCCTGCCTCATTCTTTGTAGTAATGTCGTATTGCTTATGTTCTTCCGGCAACCGCTCCGATAACGGAATCCAGCCATTGTGATTCTCTTCAATTTCATTCACAGAGTCCGTAATCACTTTGCAGAACTTCGGACAATGATGCTTTTCCTTATCGTATGCTTCACACTCTCCACAATCCTTGTAACATTCTTCATATTCTGCGGATTCCTGCTTTACAATTTCGATTGCTTTCATAAATGCTTTGTTTTCGCAACAAGAATCTTCAAATTGGCAATTTTCTTCACTGCAAGGTCTTTTCATCAAATTTTTAATTTCATCAATGATCTTCTCAAATACTTCCTGCATCTACTCCACCATCTTTCTTAAGCAACAATTTACGCTAATTCGATTACAAGATGAATCGCATCTGCGGCATCATCTTCTGATTCAATATTCGTATCCACAAGCTCATTCAGCCTTGTGATTTCTCCATCTGACAAGTCTATTACTACCTTCATGCTCATACCTCCCTTTAGCTTATCTTACTGCCATAAATCTGTTCATAAGCTTACTGGCCCATGCTGATTCCTGTTTTCTCCCGGAAACAGATCTCTCATGCTCATTCAGAATGTCACATACGAATTTTCCAATCTGACACTCAAAGCAGATATCATCAAGTTCATCCTGGGAAATATCTGTCCTGTGCGGATGCCGGCAGAGATCACTACAGAAATGCTCCGCCATTTTATCCGTTATTTCTTCCATCCTGCTATTATCCTGATCTGCATCACAGGGAATCCTGCTAGTTTTCAGATATTCATACGCGCTTTCCTTGTCAATGCCATACTGACCCATTACTGCGTGCAGTTCATTATATATTTCTATTTCACATCCGGCACACAGATATTGTGTTGCATCAGCCGGGTTATCAACAATAATTGACTCTCCCTTACATCTGGGACATATATTTCTGCTCATGATCATTTTCCTTTCTTCTGAAGATTTTTAAGGAAATCAATAAGGTATGTTTCACTGTTTGCGCTGTGCCTGAATACCTCATCATATTTCTTTTTATAGCTTTTCTTGTTCTTCTCAAGCAGATGATAAAATCTCTCATCCTCTGATTTATCACTCCAGTAACAGTGTCGATTCGGATACTCAGAAACAATAAGCCGGCTCCCGTCTTCAAAATCATACTTGTAATAATTCACATCGATATTCTCATCACGGTACCATAATCCCCATGCTTTATAATCTCCCAACCATTCTTTTCTCTGGTCATTATTTTTCAGTACCGGCAGCTCTGGCTGCGGAACAGGATCAGGCTCCTCCTTTACGTTCTCAAGCTCATATACCATGGATGCCAAAGCACCGACGATCGTTTTCTTCTCGAAAATTATATTTTCAGGGACATCCTCCGCCTTCGCAACTTTCATCCACTCTTCCAGATCATGCTTCTTTTCTTCCAGAAGATTTCTTACCATTGACAGTCCGTCTGTCTCAATTGCGACGTCGCAACCATTTTCCTGTTCCTTGACTTCCCGGTATTCACCATCAATAACGATCTCTTCTTTCACAGGATCCGGTTCTTTTTCCTTCTTTGCCTGCTTCTTAATCTCCCGGACCTGCTTTACCGTCATATCAGGTGTCACATTCTCCTCCAGCTCCGGCGGCATGCTAAGCATTTCCATCAGAAGCCCCTGGGAGTAGCTTTCATACTTTTCCGAGATCTCCATGCTTGATCCGGATATGGAATACTTCTTGTTGATATTCATGAATCTGTTCGCCATGGAATAATCCATGTGCAGTTCATTATCCAGATATTCATCAAAGCAGTCGTAAGCTGATTCCCATAGCTTTCCATCCACCATGCGCCTAAGCATGAATCCAAGCTGTACGGCATCCCTGGCAGATCGTCTCATTGTTCTCTTAATCTCACTGTTCAGATCCTCATAAGTGAGGTTCCTTATGCTGATTGTCATTGACGTACTCATAATTTTCCTTCTTTCTTCAGCCTGCACCTTGCGTCATATACTGCCTGGACATTCAGTCCCATTTCATTCGCAATCTGTGCAGCTGACCATCCTGCCCTTGTAAGTGCCATGACCTTTCCATGGTCAATACGGTTCCTTCCCTTCTTTTCTGCAGGCAGATCCTTCACCATTTCTTCCAGGCGGTCTATCTGTGCCATATTTACGGGCTCCATATCGGAATTCCTTTTCTCGTCGCCAGAAATGTCTGATACCGGATCATCCTTACCTCTATTGGGGGGGGGTAACACCATCCACCATTTCATCAACCGCCTTTTTAAATTCCGGATTTTCTTTCAGTCCTCCAATGGCAAATCTGACTATCTTTCTCGCACAGTCCTCACAGAAATCCTTATCCATGATCTTTTCTGCCCATTCAGGAAACTGCCCATCACTATCCGGCCAGAGCTCTCCTGTCTCCCTGTCAACATATTCCGGAACGATCTTTACCGGATATCCTTTTATTTCCTTTCCGCATCTGTCACATGAAATTACCACTGTTCTCATACTTTTCCTCCTAAAGATTCTCATCCAGCCACAGAATTTCCTCTTCTGTCACTCCGTACTCCCTGGCTGCCTCCCTGCACAGGCTGTGCTGGTGCGCCTGCCAGAGATTCAGTCCGTGTTTCTTTGCATACTTTTCAAGATACTTTCTGTACTCTTCCATCCGGATCCTCCTGTCTTACTGCCGTATATTTTTCTATTCTTGCTTTCAGTGCCTCCAGAAGGGCTGCCTGGCAGTCATCCTTCCTTTGCAGGGCACTCATGACGTCCTCGTCCACCGTTCCTGCGGCGATAAGATGATGGATGTACACCGTATGCTTCTGTCCCTGTCTGTGAAGTCTCGCATTCGCCTGCTGGTATAATTCAAGGCTCCAGTTCAGACCAAACCATATCACATCACTGCCACCGTCCTGCAGGTTAAGCCCATACGCCACACTTGCCGGATGTGCCAGAAGGACATCAATCTTCCCGGCATTCCAGTCTGCTATATCCACGGACGTCTTAAGCTCTCTTACCACAAGTTTTGTCTTAGACAGTGCCCTTTCCAGTCTGTCAAGATCATGCTGGAAATTATAAAACACAAGCACATGTTTCCCGTTAAGTTCTTCAATGAGTTCCATGAATCCTTCGATCTTGTTGTCATGGATCTCTATCACTTCCCTGTTCTGCCTAACCTCATCGTTTTCTATCTGCTCTGCTGTATGGTATATCGCACCGTTTGCAAGCTGCAGAAGCTTTCCGGAGAGAACGGCTGCACTGCCGGCATCCAGAATCCCTTCCGGGAGCTCAAGGACCTTTTCCCTCTCCATTTCGTCATACGATTTTCTTGCTTTTGCATCCAGCTGTATGTACCGGAAATTGTCAATCCTATCCGGGAGACTGAGATAATCCTTTGCTGATAAGCTGATGCAGATATCCCGGATAAGTTCCTGTATCTGCTCCTCCGCTCCCGGTCTCGGCTCATAGGAAAATATTGTGTTGGCATTCCTTGCCGATGGAAAAAAATAATTGTTCCGGTATTCTGTCAGTGTCCGACCAAGTCTCTCCCCCTCATCCAGAAGGTACATCTGCGCCCACAGATCCGTAAGCCCGTTTGGGGAAGGTGTACCGGTCAGCTCCACGAGCCGGTGGATATGTCTCCGGATATTCTTAAGTCCCCTGAATCTTTTTGCCTGATGGCTCTTGAAGCTGCTGGACTCATCGATTACCACCATGTCAAACGGCCAGGAATTGCGGTAGTAATCCACAAGCCATGGAACATTTTCCCTGTTGATCACATATACGTTTCCGGGGCTGTTCAGTTCCCTGATCCGCTTATTCTTTACACCAAGGACAGGCCGGACTTTTAACAGACTCAGGTGATCCCATTTTGACTGTTCCCTTGTCCAGGTATCCTCTGCTACCTTCTTTGGTGCGATCACGAGACACCTGCTTACCTGGAAGCGGTTAAAGATCAGGTCGCATACTGCGGTAAGCGTGATGACAGTTTTCCCCAGTCCCATGTCAAGGAACAGGGCAAGGAATTCATCCTGAATGATCCTTGTGATGCAGTATCGCTGATAATCATGCGGTATAAATTTCATGGTGTCATTCCTGCCTTTCCTAGCCTTCGATTTATCATCTCCTGAAACAGTCTGTCCCTGGAATGTGTCTGCGGAACCTGCATCCGGATCTCCGCAATGACGCCCTCTATGCTCTCAATGCTGTCCACCACCGCCGTATAACATCCCATGTTCTCAAGCTCTGTCATTCTTAGCTCCTGAAGTTTTCTCGGTACCTCTCCCGGACGTTTTAGTTCCACAAATCCAATCCTTCCTCCAGGGAGAACAACAAGCCTGTCCGGCACGCCATCATTCCCCGGCGATACAAACTTGTAAGCCTTACCACCTGCCTGACTTACTCTCTCCCTGAACTTTTTCTCCAATTCACTTTCTCTCATGGTTGCCTCCGCTGTGTAAACATTATCCAATTTTCCCTATATATACCCTATATAAAGGGTACAAGGGTATATAATATATCTATTTCCCTTGTATTTATATTTCATATATAAAAAATGTTTACATGTTTACAAATAGATATAATTGTTGTATTTATCAGCTTTTTCATGAAAACATTTTAAAATTTTTAATGTTTACTTGTTTACATTTCCCTTGTTAACATTTTTTCCAAAATAGAATGTTGACAAATTAAATGTTTCTTCTGATAAATCCTCTCTGTGTTCCATATTCTCCACCAAACCGTATTGCGCCCTTCTGCCGTTCCCATCCGGGTATCCTCTCCAGTATGCTGTTGATCTCCTTGGAATCTGCTTTCTTCATACGGCTGTATCCCGGCATCTTGAAGCATTCGTTCCATATCTCCCATGCGCATATCCTGTCTCTGTACATCAGCTGGTCTTCGTCCACCTGCTTCTGGTTAAATTCAGAATCCAGCCAGTTACGGCGCTCATATGTGCTCCTCTTATACCAGTCAAGTGGCACTTTCTTTTCCAAGAACTCCACAATGGCTCCTTCAGAGTAGGATACCTCCCTGTGTTCATCCTGGACTCCCTCTGCCATCTTGTCTGCTTCTTCTGACAGTACAAGTGGTTCTCCAAGGCGGAACATGGCTACCGCCTCCGCCCATATCTGTGGAACTTCTGCAGGGAGATCTCTCCATATATTTTTTCTGTGCGGATGCAGTCCAAGATCTACGGGCCAGAAACGCCGGTTCCCTGTATAGTCCTTCAGGAACTCTGTTTCATTTGTGGTACCAACGATGATACACTGCCTCAGATGCTTCTCCGTTCTTCTGCCATATGCCGCACGGTACACATCATCACGCTTGCTGAGGAACTGCTTTACGGAATTCATTTCCGACTTTGTCATACCTGTAAGTTCTCCGGCCTCAATGATCCAGTACCCCTGCAGCAGTTCCGCCGCGTCCTTTCCTTCGAAGGTACAGAGGGAATCAGAATACCATTCCATTCCAAGCATCAGGAAGAAAGTGCTCTTGCCGATCCCCTGTTTCCCTGCCAGGATCAGCATGGTGTCGAATTTGATCCCCGGGCTTATGATCCTTGCCACAGCTCCCACTAAGGTCTTTCTCATGGCTTCCCTTGTATAAAGGTTGTCCTCCGCACCGAAATAATCAACAAGAAGGGTATCCACACGCTTTACGCCGTCCCACTGCAGGGAAGAAAGCCTGTCCCTTAACCGGTTTACCCTATGGTTAAGTGCAAATACCGCAAACCCGTCAAGGATCCTCTCTTTCCCTGTGATATGGTAGATAAATTCCATGTAGCTTCTAAGCCCTGCGTCATCGTCGTCCTTCCACTGCCTTATCTGGTAAGGATACTTCTGAGGTTCCCATGGCATCGGCGCTGATACCATGGCGCGCCCTGCCATCTCATCATGATATATCCTGTCCTTAAGCCTCGGGTCATTCTCCAGTATGATCTGCACGTTCTGGATGGTATTCAGTGGCTCCCCGGTCTTCGGATTTGTCTGCAGCTTTAATACCCAGCTTGCGTCCGTCTGCTCCTGCCGTTCCTGTCCGGAAAAGCTCTGGACTGCCATCTCATATCTTTCCCTTGCCATCATTTCCGATACGGGCTGCAATTCAGAGGCAAACTCACACATATGTCTGAATGATGGTAGATTTGCCGTTGGTGTATCCGGCTTTGCCTCGTCGTCTTCTTCTCCGAACAGATGGAGCCTTACAAGGTCAAAGGCATTTACCAGCTTTCCGGAACATGGATCCGTCGCATGGTGGCTGTAAAGGAATTTCCCGTCCTCGTAGAGGACCGCACCGCCTACCGTGCTTCCTTCCGTATAGGTAAATCTTCCGGGATCCGCGCACGGCTCATAAGTACCCGGCAGAAACTGTTCCATGGCTTCTTCAATGGAATACAGCTTGCAGAATGCCCCGACGATTCCTTTCTTTTCCAGCGGGTCTCCCTGTTTCTTTGCTGACCTGTCACGTATCTTTGCAGCTCCCGGCACTTCCGGCCATTCGGAAACGTCTTTCCAGTTCCTGTAAGTTGCAAGCATTCCCTCTTTTGACAGGAGAGGCTTATCCTCATAAGTAAATATGTATTCGCTGTCTGCACTGCAGCTTGGCCAGTACATAAGCCGGACCGGTTCAAAGGTAGTGGGATCAAATATCTGCATGCCGATGAAGCTTGCCATTCTCCTTGCTATCGGTTCATATTCATCCGCGGAGCACGGCTCATCAAGCGGGACTACGATACGAAGCCTGGGCGCTGCTCCTTCATGCTTTCTTGTGGAATAAATAGCGTAGGCACATCCGAGACCGGATACGATATTAAGGACTGTCTGCGTGCCTCCCGGCTCTATTGTGTCAGCGTCCAGCGTTATCAGATACCTGTCGCCTGCATTTTCATTTTTCCTTCTCGGACCCTTAAGGATGCCGCCTACAAAGCCTCCTATGTCCTTTAATTTATCCTGTTCCGGCTTTGGCATTGATTTATACTGTGCAAAGCTTTCCTGTGTCCTTAAAGGCTTTGAGAGCTTCTGCAGGAAGTCTGACCACAGGAGTTCCTGACCGTTCCAGACTGTGGACTTTCTGCTGGTTCCCGTTGTTATCTTTATCAGTCTGTCATACTGCAATTTCTTTCCCTCCTAGTCCTTTTTGTAATAAGCGGATTCAAACCCGTCTGCATTAAGCGGAAGACCGTAGGCCCACTGTGGAATCCGGCACATGATTCTGATTGCTTCTTCCAGTGTCTTATTGGAATTCTCCGGCACTTCCAGTATTACTTCATCATGGATATGGAAATTGATCTTAAATCCTTCCAGGTAAAGGTTCATCATGGAATTGGCAAGAAGGTCCCTCGCCACTGCCTGGACGATGTTTTCTGTAAGTTTTCCGCCGTAGGTTGAAATGTATTCCCACTTTCCCGTCTTCTGGTTTGTGCCAAGGAAATGGATGGCATCCCGGCCGAGATCGTTCAGACGGACTTCCGGTTTATAATAGTGAAGGTTTCTTCCGCTTGGCAGTGTGATCATCAGGTATTCTTCGTCCCTGCTGAAAGTGATTCCGCAGGGCATGTACCCCACTGTTCCGTGCTTCACTGTTTCCAATGCATAACGTTCCACGGCATACCAGAAATCAACGATCCGCTGGTTGCTTCCACGCCATCTTTTTACGATGTCCGGAAGTTCTTCTTCCGTAAGGCCCATACTCAACGCACCCATGGAGATCAGGGATCCTTTTCCGCCCTGGTATCCCAGTGCCAGTTCTGCGATCTTTCCCTTTCCCCGGAGTGCGTATTCCGGATTTCCCTTTTTAATAAGGTTTATATCAACGCCAAACATCGTGGAAGCAGATGCCTCATAGATCTTTCCGTGCGTCCGGAACACATCCAGTCTCCACTGCTCCCCTGCAAGCCATGACAGCACCCTTGCCTCAATAGCGGAGAAGTCAGCCACCATGAACTTGTGTCCATCACCTGGAATAAAAGCGGTACGTATCAGCTGGGACAGGGTATCAGGCACGTTTCCATAGATAAGCCTTATTGCATCAGTCTGCCTTTTCTTTACCAGTTCCCTCGCTGTATCAAGGGTGCCAAGATAATTTCTCGGAAGATTCTGCACCTGCACAAGCCGTCCTGCCCATCTTCCCGTCCTGTTGGCGCCGTAGAACTGGAGCAGTCCACGGATCCGGCCGTCTTCACATACGCATGTCTCCATTGCTGCGTATTTTTTTACTGAGGTCTTTCCCAGTTCTTTTCTGATCCGGAGAACTTCCTTTACCAGCTCGTCCCCGGACTTGTCAGCAAGGACTTCCGCCACAGTCTGCTTATCAAGGGCCTCAAGCTCCAGATCAGAATTTTCGTTGATCCACTGCTTCAGCTGTGCCACACTATTTGGATTATCGAGCCCTGTCAGTCTCTTTGCCCGCCCGGACAGCTCATCCTGCACCTGTGCAAAGATGTCAAGTGCTCCCCGGATAAGATCCGTGTCCATCTGTACGCCGCCAAGATTGATATACTGGTCAAGTACCCAGATACAATGCTCCGCATCCGGGAAAGGATGTCTCTCCAGCATCTTATGGATCTCCATTTCCGTTTCAACGTCCCTGATACAGTATTTCTTAAAGAGCTCCCATTTATTTTTGTCGTGGTACCACAGATTACGTGTTCTTCCATAATTTGTCTTTGTTGGATTGCAGGGAACACAGAAATACCTGATCAGCTGTTTTCCGACTGCCATCTTCTGTTTGCTCTCCGCAAGGCCCAGTGCTTTTCCAAGCTGTCCGAGCTGCCCGGGCAGACCGCAGTAATATGCATGTACCATGGTGCAGTGCCACTGGCAGATCTCAGTAGGAAAGAATTTTAGAAGACAGTTTATTTCAAAAGCCGCATTATGGGCTACTTTTTTCACGTTTGGGTCATTCAGGTCACTTATGATCTGGAATGGTATCTGTTCTCCTGCAGCAAGATCAATGATCCTGACAGGCTCATAATCATAGGAATAAGCAAATAACAGTATTTCAAATGCCGGGGACTGTACATATCTGTACAGCCCGGCTTTCTTAAGATCTACATCTGAATAAGTTTCGATATCTATGTGAAGTGTTCTCATTGTAATCCCATTATTCCTCCGGATAATAAGGGCCTTCCCGTTATCGGGTCAATCTGCTGTGTCTGCTGGTACGGCGGCTGCTGGACAGGTGTCTGGTAGCTCTGCATAGGCAAAGGAGCCTGCTGTGGCGTCTGATATCCCTGCATCGGTACGGGAGCCTGCTGTGGCATCTGATAATTCTGCATCTGTGGAGGTGCCGGGTATCCCATTGCAATACCGGGAGTCGAGGGCATTGCCATATTGGCACCGGTATAGGTATTCGCGCCCCCGAACGCTTCCTCAGCGGATACTCTTGCCGTAAGGGGTTCTCCGTCTTCAATCTTCTGCACGCAGTTCAGTCCGCATCCGATTCCTTTGTTCCCATTGCTGTTGTAAGCAAAGAAATTGATGTTTGCCCTGATGTAACATCCACTGTATACTTCAGCCGGGTTAATGATGTTCTGCATGTCTGTATTAACGATGATCGGCTGCATCTTTGCGGAAGCGGTCATTACCATGCATCCTTTGCATTCCTCCCCGAAAAGCTCGCCGTTTGCCCTGTATCCGTCCCCGTCATAGATAGGGATCTTGCACATGGGGGGAATGTTCCCGTTAAAAACCTTCTGGGCTCCCTCCTGCTTTGCCTTTTCTATCTCTGCGTAAATCGCATTGATCGTCGCTGTATCTGACTTAGGAATCAGCAGTGTAACTGAATATTTTGGGTCCCCGCCATTTTCAGGCACCCTGGGCTGAAAGATATTCACATAACTTGCCCTTACTTTGTTTGTCGTAATTGCCATGGCTATTTTTCCTCCTTATATGTATTTGCCCCGCCGAAAGCCTCTTCAGCGGATACTCTCTGAAATACCATTGCCGGACGTTTATCGTCCTCAGGGGCAAGTGTCGGTGCTCCCTGTGGTTTTACAATATATTTCTGCAGGATATTTTCTTTGTCTTCCTTGCTCACCAGCTTCTCAAGCTCTCCAAGTGCAATCGGTTTTCTGTCATACAGTATTTCTTCCGCATAACCGGCCTCTGCCAGCTCCTTAAAAGCGGAATCCACGTCCCCGATCTTCCGGTTGCTCCGCCCTTCTATTGCTTTCCATCCGGGGACTTCCAGTCCGGAAACAATCCGTTCAAGGGATATCTTCTGCAGGTTTTCTACCCAGCTCTTTAAGAACATTGCCTTATTAAGCAGCTGCCCGACTTCTTCCCAGGATAAAAGCGGAGGAAGTTTTCTTGAGTTGTTCTTCTCGTCCCAAGCATCCTTAAAAAGCTCCATGTTCTTTTCCATGGTCGCCCGGCATCTCCCATAAGCTTTGCAGAACCCGTCCTTGCAGTAATTCTCTTTGTCCCCCCTGCAGTAGTCTGCGGGCTGGAAGTCTCCTTCTCCCTTGAAGGCTTTTTCTGCCGCCGGCTTTACCACTTTTTCTCCCCATACCAGAAGTTCCTTTAAGGTAGTGCTCCATGAGGAATTATTGGGGATACGCGGCTGTATGATATGCAGATGCACATTTTCAATATTGAAAAGGAACCCGTATTCCTGATAAGCTCCAAGGGCATACAGTGCAAGCTGATAATTTCCTTCTGCCTTTACCGGAACGCCTTTTCCGTATTTGAAATCCACAATATGGAGCTCACTGCCGTAGATCATGATGCAGTCTACCGTTCCAAAGCCTTCCGGTGCCCAGTTACTGTAAGACACTTTCTGTTCTATACGGATAAAAGGAGCTGTCGGAAAGCCTAGTGCGATACCGGAAACGAAATCCGCATATTCATCCGTATATCCGTCCATTTCCGGGGAATACAGCTCATTCTCCTGCAGCTTCTTAAGTCGGCTCTTATATGTCCTGTCCGTCATGTTTCTGTCAGTGAACAGTTTTGAAAGCTTCAGCTCACAGATACTGTGTGCAAGTGTTCCTTCTGCTGCATACGGTGATTCCTCATCCGGGATACTGTCTTCCAGTCTGGCAGACGGTGTACAGTGGATCCACTTTTTTGCACTGGATGCGGACAGAAGAGCGTGTGTCCTTTCTTCCTTCTTCTTTGCCATCAGATCTGTGCACCCGCCTCTCTTAAGGCAAGGGCAAACTCTCCGTAACGTTCTTTAGGAAGCTCTGTCATTGCCTGGATACCAAACTTCTGCAGAATTCCCATAACCTGCGGCATCTTACCCATACCCGTAAGTCCGGCTGCCGCTACCTGCAGCTGTTCGATTGTGAATGTCTGTGGAGCTGCGGTTGTCGGAACGGGACCCTGCATAGGTGCCATTCCGGATACCGGTACTCCCATAGTCTGCTGGGGGACAGGCATTGCCGGAGCCGCCTGCTGTGGAATCTGCCCCATTTGTGAAAATGCCTGCGGCTGTGCCTGGCAGACGGGAGCCTGAACAGGCAGCGTCGTGCCTACAGGATTCTGTGTGTCAGGTACCTGTGTATTAGCCACCACGGGGGCATTGCCCGCTGCCACAGAGGATGCCAGTCTGTTTACTGCATCTGTAAGCTCCTTCATTCCTTCGATAACAATCTTAATTTCATTCATTGCAAATCTCCTTTTCTGTGATATAATTTAATTGTTAATTGACTGGTCCTGATCTGCCCGCCCGGCGTCGGGACCTTCTTTCTGTTGCGACGTCGCATTTTCTTCATCCTGGCAGTCACATCTTTCACCAGGATCCAGATGTGCGCCACAGTAAGGACATATTTTGTATCCCATCACTTATCCCTCCTCTCTCTCCATTTCATCCGTCATGGCACGTACCTGAAGCATTCTTTTTACTTCCTCCGGATCCTTTCCATCTTTACATCTGCCAGAGTATACCTTTACACCGAACATCATGGATACCATATGATAGGCGCGATTGTTAAAATCTTTTGATGATTTCAGTGCCTCCACATATTTTTCCAGAAGAAAGGCCCTTATTGGCATCATTCCGACTGTGCTTTCTCCTAATATGGATGCTAGCTTTTCATTTTCTTCCTGCATGATTCTCATAAGCTCTCCCGTAAGTTCGTCTTTTCCCAATTTTTCTCACTCCTTTACTGTATCTTTGATATCTCTGATCATATGGCTCTTGATCATGTACCTGCGCTTGAGCTCGTCCCACAGGACATCATCATTCAGCAGTCTTGCTATGATGATCTGTTCCTCACCGGTTGTCGCCCGGATCCGATCCGCCAGCTCTTCTCTCTCTATTCCACTCATCATATCTCTCCTTTCCTTTCAGATTCCTTGGCCATTCTGAAAAGTCCGGCCAGTGATATAAACAGCACTACGGTGCACGTGATGGGAAAAAGTTCGTAAAAGAACATGGAGCCCATGAACACCGTAAATGCGATTGCTTCCTTAACTTTCATCTGCTTGTCCTTTCTTGCCGGGCTATGCCGGCTTTCTCTTTTCTCTTTCTCCATCCAGTAATGGTCCTTCATACAGACCATTCTTGATTCCGTAGTATAGATCTACAAAAGCTTCTGTTATCCTGTCTATTGCTCCTTCTGTAAATTCAACCGTGCATGTCAATTCTTCTTTTCCTGCCATAGAATCCTCTCCTTTCCCCTAAATTCTATGTATTACTGGTTGTACGACTTTCTTACTCTTTATGGTCCTTCGTCAAAATCAATAAAACAATGATTATCGTTACGCATATAATTGCAGTTTTGATAACTCCAATCATTTTCTTCTCACCTTCTTTCTTGCTTTTTCCATTCCCAGTCCATATACTGTTCTTACAGGCTCCCGCCAGAGCCGAGTACATAAGAAAGGGGAATTTTCATTATGGAAATGAATATTTATGATCAGCTTGCTTTGCTATATGTTCAAAAAAGTAATACATTAGGTTTAGAGCCTGCGGATTTTTATGACATGTATTGTAAAGCAAGAGATGAAATATGCGAGCGAGCAAAAAAAGAAGAAATGTAAAGTCAATTCTTGACAATTCTTTATTGATTGCGGACATTGCATACGCATAGTCTTTTTCATTCCCAGGTAAGGGTCGCTTTGACTCCTCTGACAGTAATTCCATCTGCTGTTTGAGGAGTCTTCTTCTTTCAAAGTATCCTTTCATGATTTCTCACCTCCCTCTTTCACCGGATCTTTTGTAAAGTCAATTGAATTAAGTTCGTTTTTTTTGTATTTAGATATCTTGAATGTTTATTTCGATAATGATAATATTTTATAAATAAAGCACTATCGAAAGGATTTTTTACATGATAGAACAAACCACTAGGCTGTATCACTGTCACAAAATAAACAAGAATGTAACTATTTTTGAAGATTATGAAGTTTCTGGAGACATTCGGAACCTAGTGCGCTGCTCATGTCCATATCACATATACAAGGATATGAAGCCGCACTGTGATGGTTATAATGATTTTGGTTTCCAGTGTTGCTATGCAGAAAACTGATAACCAAACTAACAAGCTCCTCCGGTCTCTCTGACGGAGAAAGATAACAGTAAAGTCTTAGATCGCATTTACAACAATCTCCTCCAGATTCTTTGCAATGCTGGCTTACTTCCTTATTGAATTCCATGGCATCCATTATTTTCTTTCTCCATTCTTCATTTTGTTTCGTCTGGTAGACGTGGCTTGAACTGCTCCAGTGGAACTCCAATAGCATCACAAATTTTCATGTATTCATTTGCTTCGATTTTCCTGTTGTCATTCAACATCATATTGAGTATTGGAGCTGGTATTCCTGTTTTTTCTGATACGAAAGCTTGCTTGATTCCATTCTCTTCAAGGTACTTTTTAATATCACTACCCTTCATCTGTTTTCCTCCTTTCAAATTCAGATTTTCTGATTTTCTTTATCATATATCAGTATTTCTGATTTGTCAATATAATTTTTCAGAATATCTGATTTTTTTATTGCGTTTTCAAAATTTCTGTGATACTATCTTCTTATAAAAAGGAGGTTGCTTATGAGTGACGATACCGTAAAAAAGAACATATCTAAAAATATTGGAAGATATAGAGAAGCAATTGGTATGAGCCAAAAAGAATTGGCAAATAGACTAGGTGTAGTACCATCCAGAATTTCTAATTGGGAAACTGGCGCAAATTGCCCGACTATTGATATATTGTTCCAAGTTTGTGAAATACTTGGTGTTTCAATAAATGATATTTATGGTGTATATCCGGATTCCAAATTCATATTGCGATATAATGAACAGGAGATATTAAAAAAATATCGTGAACTTGATGCTCACGGAAAAGAAATGGTTGACTTTACATTACATAAAGAATGGGAGCGTTCCGTTTCTATAGAAAAAGTTGTTCCATACTCTCCTGTTACTCAGGCCGCGCACAACGATCATCAGAATGAGGACGGAGAACAGAAAAAGATGCAGGATGATCTTTCCAATCTTAAGAGACCGGAATAACGGACAGCTATTTTGATAAAGTGTATTTGGGGTGATTTTATGACATATGAAGGTTTACTGGATGAAGCACAGAAAGATAATGTATACATTATAGAGAACGCTGATTTTAAATCAAAAGCGGACGGGCTGATCAATGGTGATGTTATTGGAATAAATAAAAATATCCGTTCCAGCAGAAAACGGTCATGTATTCTTGCTGAAGAGCTTGGGCATTACCACACTACTTACGGGAATATCATCGGCCAGTCTTCTGTATCTGACAGAAAGCAGGAACTACGTGCCAGGGCATGGGCATATGATCGTATGGTAGGAATAACCGGTATTATTGATGCGTATAACCAAGGATGCCGATCGGTATATGAAACTGCAGAGTATTTGAATGTCACGGAAGAATTTCTTTCGGAAGCACTGCAGCACTATAGAAGAAAATATGGGATATATACAAAGATAGATAGTTATGTAATCTATTTTGAACCGTCGCTCGGAGTGTTCAAATTGATATAAAATACTATAGAAAAGAGGGGATTTTATGAAGTGTCCTAATTGCGGTGCAGAAGCTACAGGAAATTTCTGTAATTATTGTGGAAGCGAACTTCCAAAGAAACAGGAAACAATGAACATTAATGGTAATGTTACCATTAACAATTACTACCAGTATCCAAATGATCCAAATGAATCGGACTATGAAGAAGAATATGAGGAAGATGAAGATTTTGATTTTGAAGATGAAAAAGAGTCAGGATTCTCAATAGCATCGCTTGTGTGCTTTATACTCGCTATCTTTTTTGCCTTCGGAATTGCGCCATTAGGTATAATTTTCTCAATTTCTTCCATAATATTCGCTTTAATAGCGTATTTTGATGGGAAAGGATCATGTAAGTGTGCGAATATAGTTTTTTGGATTAACATAGTGGGAGTCATTTTAATGATAGTAGCAGCTGTTTTAATACAATAATATAAATTTATATTAAGGAGGAATTTTACTATGTCACTTATCAAATGCAAAGAGTGTGGGAAAGAAATTTCTGATCAGGCAAGTTCTTGTCCACATTGTGGGTTCCCTATAAATCCAAACGCACAATCTATCAACGTAAACATGAATAATGGACCTTCCATAAAATGTCCTAAATGCGGATCTACTAATTTGCAAGCAATTTCTGATACTCATGGAAAAGGTGCCAGCTTCTGGAAACTTTGTTTTTGTGGATTGCTTGGTTTATGTGGAACAGGAAAAACTAAAACAGAACATTACTGGGTTTGCCAGTCTTGTGGTAACAAATTTAAAATGTGATGGACTTCAAAACAAAAATATGGATTCATTTAATGGATTTTTGTAGTAAATATTGGGGCTGCCACCAAATGCCAGAAAGAAGTTTTTTTATAGGCAGGTATCAGCTTCCTGTTTGTGCGAGATGTACTGGAATAATAATTGGATATATAGCAGCTATTGTTATTTCTATATTTGACATAAATATAAAATCTATCATTTGTCTCCTTTTTATATTACCAATTGCAATAGATGGCACAATACAATATCTAACAAAATATGAATCCAATAATATAAAAAGATTATTAACTGGTTTTCTTTCTGGATTAGGGTTTATCACACTTATAATGAATTTTGTTAAGTTCTTACTACATGTTATATAAAAAACCGCCCCAGTGCTGGTAACACCGGAGCGGAGTTCCGAACTATATCGGGGGAAACCGATATAATCCGCATTGCATCATACAAATGTGATTATATCATTCTCCCGGCAAAAACACAAGTGCCGGGCATTTTTATGCCCTGAATTAAGTAAAATGTACGGGAGGATGATATTATGCTTACTATCGGAATTTATCCCCGCAAATCAGTCTATCGAGACAACAGCGACTCTGTCAAAGTACAGGTGCAGCTTTGCAAGGAATACGCAGGTATTATCTATAAGGATCAGGAAATTGAATTTAAGGTCTATGACCAGGATGAAGGATTCTCCGGAAAAAATACCAACCGGCCCGGATTTCAGAAAATGATGCATGACGTCAACGACAATATCCTTGATGTTGTAATGGTCTATAAGCTTGACCGTATCAGTAGAAACGTCAAAGAGTTTTCTGCCATGTATGAAGTATTTGAGCAGCATAACGTATCATTTGTTTCCGTAAAGGAATCCTTTGATACCACTACTCCGATGGGCCGCACTGTTATGTATATTCTTGCTGCCTTTGCACAGCTTGAGCGTGAAAATACATCTGAAAGAGTATCTGACAATATGCATGCTATTGGTGCATCCGGTAAATGGACCGGTGGAAAACTGCCAAGCGGCATGACTTCCATTAGGAGAAAGGTAGATGGCAAAAAGCATTCTTATCTAGTAGTTGATCAATCCTCTATCTGGCGCCCGAAGATTCTTTATAAGCTTGCTCTCGATGGTTATCCTATCACTAGAATAGAAAGATACTGCCGAGATCATGGAATTAAGAGTCAGACCGGTAATTATTTCAGCAACTCTCAGATATATAATATTCTTACCAATCCTGTTTACTGTCAGAATGGAATGGATGCCTACTATTATTTTCATGATCTCGGATGTACGCTTCCCGATCAGAGACTTTTTGATGGTTCTTACGGTCTTATCGGATATGGAAAGACAAAAACCGGCAAAGACTCTCAAAAGAAAGTAGATCCAACTGATTGGAGCATAGCTATAGGAATCCATGATCCTGTAATCCCCGCTTCTGACTGGATACAAGTGCAAAAACGTCTTAGTATCACAAACAAGATGATTCATACCCAAAAGCATGAAGTCGGTATTCTGAAAGGCGTGTTAAGGTGCAGCTGTGGTTCCCGTATGGATGTCCGCACCTACATTAAAAATGGAATCCGATTTTCCTATTATTTCTGTGCACAGATGGTCCGCAGGGGAAAAGAATATTGTAACTCCGGATATGTTCGCATGGAAAAGATAGATCAGCTGTTTATCAGTCATCTGCAGAAAATAAAGCTAAATCCTATGAATCTCAAAATCAGAGATGATTCCATGGTATCTTTACGCAGTTCTGATGATATCAAGCATGAGATTTCCAGTGTTCAGACTTCAATCAATAATCTTACCTGTGCTCTTTCCCAGGCAATGGATACGCCTGCTGCCGGCTATATTATTAATCAGATCAGTGAACTTGACTCTCAAAAGCGAAATCTTGAAGATGAACTTAGAAATACTCTCATGAAGGAGTCTGAAAATAAAACTGCTGCCGAAGCTGAAAAACAGATTTATGATAATATCTGCTATCTGCTGGACAATTTTGAAGATATCGATTATACTGGGAAAAACGAACTGGTCAGAAAGACCGTGAAAAGCTGTGTTTATGATGGAAAAAGCCTGCGCATCATTTTCTGATGCACAGGCTCTATTTTTTATTCTTATCGGTACACCCATTGTGGCAATTGAGTCCGGTTATGTGGAAGCCCTGGGCTGGAATCAGTACGGCGGCTGGCGCATCGGCATCCGCAGCTTTGACGGCAAGCGATATTATTACTACGCCCACCTGCGTCAGAACTTTCCCTACGCCCTTAACCTGGAAGAAGGGAGCGTAGTCACCGCCGGAGATGTGATCGGTTACATGGGGCATACCGGCTACAGTACCAAGGAAAACACCAACAATATCGACACGGTCCATCTTCACTGGGGACTGCAGCTGATTTTTGATGAATCCCAGAAAGAAGGAAACAATGAAATCTGGATCGACTGCTATGAGCTGACAAAATTCCTTTATAAAAACAGATCCCTCACCGAAAAGAATCAGGAAACCAAAGAATGGCTCCGCATCTATCAGATGAAGGATCCGTCCGTAAACGCTTATCAGTCATCAAAGTCCGTTTCCCCGTCACCGGGTACTGCTAATACACAAACTCGCGCTGAATCACAAAACTGATAAAGAAAAGAAAGACATCAACCGGTATCTTGACCAGCACTTCCGCTCCGCCAAATAAAGGATAGAGGAAATTTACCAGAAGCGCACTGCAGCACATCTGTACCACTGCAAGAAGAAAATACTTTGCCAAAGTGACGCCCACAGAACTTCTGCTCTCGAATACCACCTTATAGTTGATGGAATAATTGTAAACTGCGGACAATACTCTGGCAAACACCGTGGATGCCATGATATAAGTGATGCTTCCCCACTGTTGTCCTTTTAAGAGGTAGCAAAACAGGGAAAAAAGCACCAGATCCACCACGCTGGAGGACAGGGAAGAAAACAGGAACTTTCCGAAAAGCATATAGATTCTGACAGAATCCCTGATCGGATTAAAATGGCTTGTCTTGTTTTCCTCTATATAGATTGTCTGGATCGGCACTTCCACGATAGGGATTTTTCTTTTCTTTGTCTCCATCAGCATGTTAGTCTCAAATTCAAACCGTTCCCCCTTAAGCGTCAGAAGCTCACGCATAAAGGATGAAGGTATTCCCCGTAATCCTGTCTGGGTGTCAGACACGGAAACTCCCGCAAGAAATTTCATTACCACCCTGGTACATTTATTTCCAAACTCCGATCTTGCCGGCACATTTTCTTTGTCAAAGCATCGGCATCCCATAATGAGAGAATCGGGATGTGCAAGCAGAGCATCTGCGCAAGCCAGAATACATTCGGGCGTGTGTTGACCATCAGAGTCAGCCGTAATGCTTCCCACAGAATCCGGGAATTCCCTGAGTACAAAATCAAAAGCTGTTTTGAGGGCCCTTCCCTTTCCCATATTGACAGCATGGTGCATGACAAAACAGTCGAATTTCTCCTTTGCCTGTTCAAAAAAATGCTGATATTCCTCTCCGCTTCCGTCATCTACGATCACGATTTTTGAAAAGCCCTTCTCTTTCAGATCGGCAAGCAATTTTATAAGCTTTTCATCCGGCTCGTAAGAAGGTATGATAATGGGTATTTCTCTTGGATCTGTCTTGCTCATTTTTTATTCCTCCAACAGCATTCTGCCGTCTTTCCATATAACACGATACAGACAGCCATATGCAAAGGGTTCGCCTTCAGTGAATTCATCAAACAATTCCTGTCCGTCTGTGATCTCATCCACATACAGATATCCCGCATGTGCATCATCCACAGCCTTTATGATATCGTTCTTTCCCATTGCCTGTGCGTCCACATTTCCGTACATCACGGATACCGGCGCTGCATAAAAGCTGATATAGGTATTTCTCACCCAGCTGACATCGGAAATATCCCGAAGATACAGGACTCTGCCGCCACTTCCCGGCTGCCCGGCTCCAACTTTTTCAAGAAAAGCAGCTGCGCCTTCATCAAGCATATCTTCCGCCGCCCGCCGATCATCTGAAACATTGTTTCTATAACCGATAAGTCCCCGATAAGCACTGTTATAGTCTGCCGTCAAAAGCACAAAGACAAGGCAGATAACGATCCCCCCATACGAAGTCATCCATCTTGGCTTTTTTCCTGTTTCATCTGCCCCGGCATTTTGACGCATACAGAGATGTGCCAGCAGATAAAGACCTCCTACCGTAAAAGGAGCTCCGTACCTCTCTATGGAGGATACCATTCCGAAAGGCTCCAGATACTGGGTTTCCACTACAAATATGGTCAGATGGCTGAGCAGATTGATGGTATAAAAACAGATACCGCTCACCGCGAAAAAGCAGCCGCAGAAGATGCTTTGCTTTTTCTCTATTTTTCCTTTTTTATATAAAAGAAATACAAAGAGGAGCAACAAAAGATACAATGCCAAAGGACTTAAATCAATGGCAAAGGTACTCCATCTGTGTAGGGGATATTTAAAGAATGCCGTAAAATAGGCATCTACCATTTCCTTCTTTACATCAGGTACATTCATACTGCCTGCAACCATATGAAGAGCCGTCCCTGTCAGCTTTGCAACTCTTCTGTTAACGAGGCAGAAGGAAAGCCAGGAGCACTCTGTGAGGACAGGAAGCAGGATCACCCACCATATTCCTCTCCTTTCTCTTTTCTCCTTCTGAAATGTCCCAAGGACAAAGCCATGATAGCCAAGAAAGAAAAAAAGCCCAAATGCCACCCATAGAAAGCCCACATTCTTGCAAAGCACAAGTACCATCAAAAGCAAAGTCAGTTTCCCGTAATAGAAGACCCGGCTGTGTCCCTCCCGGTCAACCACAGAGACAAGAAAACAGCCATAGATCACTGCCATAGTCAGGTCTGCACAACATCCGTCATAGGAAAAGACCTCCACACAGGACGGAAAAAGCCAGAGTGCCACACTCATCAGAACCATAAGGGGAATATTCCTCTTTTTCAGATATTTAAAAAGAGGCACCATGAAGGCAAGGTTCATGAAATAATAGCCTGCAAACATCATTCCTTCCTTAAATTCCGAAGGATGCATATGAAGGAACCACCATTTCATCATCTGCGTTCCGGGAGGATAATCCCCGAATTCCGGCGCCACATTCTGATATTTTCCCGCAAAGCCATTCAGATAAAAGATAGATTTCACATCTGTCGCCCAGAAATTAAAATCGTCCCACCAGGTCACAGTTTTTCCGGCCGTCAAAGCAGGGACCGCCACAAGGATGACAATCGCCATGATCGTTCCCGGTTTTTTCAGTTCTGTCAGGAAAAAAGTGAGAAATTCTCTCCGCTTTTCCTTTCCCTGTCTGATCAAAAGAAAAACCGCCAGAAGGAGCAAAAAAACTGCCAGATAATCCGATATTTTTAGACCATTCAAAAAAGAAAGACCATACAGCACAAGCACAAGAACACAGACTCCTACGGGAATTACATCCGTAAGAGATTCTTTTGCAAGATACGCGATCATGATAACAAGCACAGCAAATGCTGCTATGTGAAAAACTGCCATTTTCGTTCCTTTCTGTCTTTCATGCACCGGTTTTCTCGGACCTGTCACTTCTACCAGTATAACAAAAAGATGTGTGGCATGCCACACATCTTTCTATTATTATCTTAAAATCTTCTCTATACTTCCGGTTCAATCAGTCCGTAAGTATTGCCTTTTCTCTTATAAACCACATTTACCTGATCTGTTTCCGCATTGCAGAACACATAGAAATTATGTCCCAGCAATTCCATCTGCACACAGGCATCTTCAGGATACATGGGCTTGATGTCAAATTTCTTAGTTCTTACAATCTGAACCTCTTCCTCATCCATATAATCCTTTTCAATGAAATCCTGCTTGAAGCATCCTGCAGACTGTTCTTTTGCGATCAGCTTGGTCTTGTATTTCTTCAGCTGTCTTTCAATAATCTCCTCAACCAGATCAATGGATACATACATATCATTGCTCACCTGCTCAGAACGGATGATATTGCCTTTCACCGGAATTGTCACTTCAATTTTCTGTCTGTCCTTCTCAACGCTTAAGGTAACATGTGCTTCTGTATCAGGATTAAAATATTTTTCCAGCTTGCCGATCTTGTCCTCTACTGCGCTGCGAAGTCCTGGCGTAACCTCAATATTCTTGCCTAAAATAATAAATTTCATATTCATCATCCTTTCCGTGGAGTATTGCCATGGCCACCAAAAAAACAGTTTCCGATGGCTTATTCCTTTAGCAACAGTATACCATACCACACTATTATTTTGCAACAATTCACTGCTTTTGTTTTAAAATGTTTTCAATTTTCAAACAATTCTTTTCATCTTCAAATTACGACATTTTCAGTCATATTGTGCAAGTTTATTACAACTTCACAAAACGCCCGTTCCGTATTTTCATGGTGGATAATGTGGATAACTTCGTGTATAAATCAAAAATGCCTATTTTAAGCTATTTTTATATGTGGATAACTTTCTGCTCCTTTTTTCTTCCTCTCTTCCCCTTTTGTATCATTGCCCGATTTTTTTTGTGAATCTTGTACAACTTTTTCCTTGTCAATATCTTTTTCTCAAAAAGAAAAATTCAGACTTTTTCCTTCTAAGAAAAAAAGGGTTCCAAAAAGTGTCTGCTCTTTGGAACCTTTTTATCATTTTATCAAATTTCCCGGTTTACCATCCGGATCAGAAAATTCTTCTGATAGAAAGAATGGAACGGTAGTTTGCGTTGGAGATGATGATACCTGTCTTTGCAGTAGATGCATGGACAATCTGACCGCCACCGATATAAATTGCCACGTGACCGGAATAGCAGATGATATCACCGGGCTGTGCATTCTCAAGTCCGTTTACCGCACTTCCCACACTTCTGTCCGCTGATGATGAGTGAGGAAGGCTTACGCCGAAGTTCGAATAAACACTCATTACAAATCCGGAACAGTCAGCACCGTTTGTCAGTGAGGTGCCACCCCATACATAAGGATTCCCGACAAACTGACATGCAAAGTTTGCTACAGACTGACCAAGCTCACTTCCGCTTCCTGAAATCACAGGTGCTGTCACAGTCTGGCTGCCGGTTCCCTGCTTATTCGAGTTAGCTTTTGCAGCTGCCTTGGCTGCTGCTTCCTGAGCCGCTTTTCTCTCAGCTTCTTCCTTGGCAAGTCTTGCTTCCTCCTCTGCCTTGGACTCTGCTTTTACAAATTCTGTGGAAAGAGTAACGTAATCCATGGAAACATAGCCGTCACCTTCCTCGATATTAACCTTAACCCATCCGTCCAGCTCTTCCGTAACAAGAAGTTCATCTTCTATCGGCACCATACCGATCACGGCAGATTCTGTTGTAGGTTCTTCTCTTACATAAAGTGTTGTTGTATTTACGGTAGCGATTCTTGTTCCGACTTTCTTCGCAAGTTCCACCGCATCTTCACCTGTTACACAATACTCAGCTTTTACATATCCGGTAACGCTTCCTGATGTGATCTCGTACCATCCGTCCTGTTCAGAGATAAACTCTCCCACAGATTTATCATAAAGCTTACCTAAAATCTCGCCTTCCTCACTGGGAATGCTTCTTACATTTACATAATCATTTACCTTGGCGATTACCAGGGACTTAAAGCTTTCCTCTTCCTTCTTGGTCGCCATTTCTCTTTCCTTTTCGGGAATAGTCTTGGTGGTGGAAGCCATTACGGTTTCTTCAATCACCTTTTCTTCCTTGATTGGCTGAACGTCCAGTTCCACCGATGATGTGGAAGCGGGTGTCGCCGAAATGGAAGGAGTCGCTGTTATAGCGGGTGTTGCATTTTGCGCTGCATCTGCAGTCTGCTGCTCCGCTTTCTTCTCATCCTCTTCATCCTTCAGACTTTTCACACTCGTGGCATTTGAGGAAAGAAAATAATCAATTCCTGCCGAAGGCAATCCTGTCCCTTCCTTCGCAAAAGTTTCTATATTCATGCTGGAAAACAAAAGTGCTGCTGACATCATGCACACTGCTATTTTCACGCTTTTGTTCTGCATAAAATCCTCCATAAATTAAATTATTAATACAAATATTACAAAAATGTTAAATCCACTATAACACTTTCCTCTAATGCTGTCAACTGTTTCCAAAATTTGGATAAGCGGTTGCGCATATGATAAAATCACATTTTTTTAATCAAATATCTGTATCTGTAGCCTCCATATTCTACAAGATATTGTGTCCTAACGCAAGAAAAAAGAGGCATTTCTGCCTCTTTTCCCAAAATATTATTTTAAATATTTAATTATTTTGTAATTTTTGCCTGCAGAAGATATTCCTGTACAGACTGTATTGCCGACGCACCGTCTGCCACGGCCGTCACAATCTGACGAAGTTTTTTACTTCGGATATCACCTGCAGCAAAAATACCCGGCACATCAGTAACACCGTCTTCTCCGGCAAGCACATACCCCTTTGGATCACAGTTCACGATTTCTTTCAATATTTCACTGTCAGGAAGAATACCCACTGCTACAAATACGCCATCGACAGGGAGCTCCATCTTGTCGCCTGTCTTCACGTTCTTGAGCGAAATGCCTTCTACCTGCCCGTTTCCCTCGATCTTTTCTGCAACGGTATCCCAGATGATCTCCACATTGGGAAGGCTCATTACCTCCTCCTGCAGAATTTTTGCTGCCCGAAGTTCATCCCTCCTGTGGATCAGGTATACCTTTTCACATCCTCTTGCAAGAAAAATGGCATCCTCCACCGCCACATCTCCGCCGCCGATGACTGCGGTCACTTTTCCCCTAAAAAACGCACCGTCACAGGTAGCGCAGTAGGAAACACCCCGGCCGGCCATCTCTTCCTCTCCGGGAATGCCCAGCTTTGCATGCACTGCCCCCATTGCTGCTACCACTGCCTTTGCACGAAAGACTCCTTCATCCGTCTCGATCATAAAGCCCTGTGCCCGCACCGGCTCAAATGCAGCATCCACAGCTGTCTCATTTACAGAAGCTGCCTTTAACTGCTTCTCTTCCCTGTGCTCTTTGCAAACGGAAAGAACCTCCGCCGTCTGAAACTCACAGCCAAGTCCATCAGCATGTTCCCGGAATTTCACTCCCATATCAAAACCGTTAATGCCCGGAAGTCCCAGATAATTGTCAACCTCATAAGTATTCAGCACCTGACCGCCGCTTACGGGATTCTTTTCCAAGGTAAGCGCCTTGAGACCTGCTCTCTTTGCATACACAGAGGCGCTTAAACCGGCCGGTCCTGAACCGATAATAATAACATCATACATAACTTTTCCTTTCCTTACATCCATCCTCCGTCCATGGTGATTACCTGTCCTGTCAAATACGCGGGGGATTCCAATATTTTTAAGATCATTTCCGCAGCCTCTTTTGCGCTGCCTATTCTGTCCGCAGGGATTTCTTCTCTCAAGATCTCCATTTCCTCTTCCGAGAAGCAGGCATTCATCTGCGTGTCAATCACACCGAAAGCCACTGCATTGACCTGAATATTGCTGGGGGCCAGCTCCTTAGCCAGCGCTTTGGTAAAGCTGTTGACGCCTCCCTTGGCTGCGCTGTAAGCAACCTCCATGGAAGCACCCACATTTCCCCATACGGAGGAAACATTAATTATTTTGCCTGATTTTCTGTGAACCATACCGGGAATCACCGCCTTGCAGGTGTAGAAAAGCGCATTCAGGTTCGTATCGATTACCTGATGCCACTCCTCTGTCGTCATTTCCGCAAGGAGACCTACATAGGAAACGGCAGCATTGTTAATGAGAACATCCACATCCCCCGTCTGTTCAAACAGCATTTCCACCTGCTCCCTCTTTGACACATCACACAGCACTGCCTGACATTCTATCCCGTACTGCTTTTTCAATTCCCCGGCCAAAGCCTGAATTTCTTCTTCCGATTTACGGCATATCAGAATAAGATCATAGCCCGCTCCGGCCAGAACCTTAGAAAGTTCCCTGCCGATTCCTCTTGATGCACCTGTGATCAGAGCTTTTTGTCGCATAAAGTTGCCTCCTGTTATCATATCTTGCCGGCGCCCGATATCTGTCTGTGCCCTATACCAGATTCCGGATACCGTCACAGATCCGTTTTGCCACAGTGGTATTGTTCATAGTATAAATATGAACACCGTCAACATCATGTGCGATCAGGTCCACGATCTGATTGATGGTATACGCCATTCCCGCGTCAAACAATGCCGCTTTGTTATCCTCATATTTATGCAGGATCCTCTCAAATTTGTGGGGCAAAGAGGCTCCGCAGGTGTTTACCATTCTCTCCACCTGTGCTTTGTTTGTCACGGGCATAACACCCGCATCCACAGGCACATCGATTCCCGCAATTCTTGTTTTCTCATAAAAGTCATAAAACACTTCATTATGAAAGAACAACTGGGAGATCAGGTGATCTGCACCGGCATCCACTTTCTTTTTCAGATTTCGGATGTCCGTAACGGCATCGGGAGCCTCCAGATGGGTTTCCGGATAGCATCCGCCACTGATACTGAAATCCCCCTTTGATTTGATAAAGGTGGTAAGCTCGCTGGCATATTTGAAATCATGCTTCATCGGAAAATTGGGATTCACATCCCCGCGAAGAGCCAGCACATTTTCAATTCCCGCTGCTTCAAGCTGTTTTAAGATCTCACTGATCTCCTCTTTGTCATACTGTAGACAGGTGATATGTACCAGAGGTTCTATTTTGTAATTTTCCTTGATCTTCCTTGCAATCTCAACCGTCTTATTATCCCTGCTGCTTCCTCCCGCTCCAAAAGTGACACTGATGAAATCGGGATGCAGATCACAGAGCATATCCAGCGTGGCATCAATGTTTCTCAGTGCCTCTTCTTTCTTGGGCGGAAAAATCTCGAAAGATAGCACCGGCTTTCCCTCTTTTTTCTTTTCTTCAAATATCGATGGAATTTTCATACTGTCATTCCCTTTCCTTTTCTGCTGTATTTCTTCTATATATAAATATATTATTTTCTATCTGTTTCCGTTTCTATTCAATTGAGGGAACCGGTCAACTTCCTCCGTATAGGAAACCCAACCCAGATGATAGGCGGTCACAGGAGATATGATCTGTGTAATTTTTCCGGTTCCGGAGCCTGATACCGTAAGCATGATCTCATTGGGATAAGTATCTGCTACATAGTCCGTCACTTCCCTGGTAAACTCTGCATCTTCATACAGATCATGGGCTCCGAACACATGCAGAATTTCGTGGGCATAAGCAGCCGCCGTTTCCTCCTTCCCATGATTGTAATAATCCCCGTTAAAAAGGATCAGGCTCTCCTTTACATTGTCCGTTCCATCATAAACAATGGCATAAGAAATACCCGCATTATTTACAAAAACGCAGGTGGCTATCCCCTCTGCATCATATACTTCAAGCAGTTTTTCATAGGAAATCTTTTGTTCAAGCCAATACGCGATCTCTTCATCCAGTCTGTCTACAAAATCCACATCCTCATTAATCGGAAAATCTGTTTTCGCCTCCACTTTCAAGTCTTGTTGACTTGACCAGTCATATATCAGTTCTGTGCTGACATCGTACTGCTTTGCCTGTCCTTCTATATAGTCCACAGCAACCCCTATCTTTTGCAAAACGGCTTCCTGCTCCCGATCGGTCCAGCCACTCTCCGGCGTAGTGACAAACAGACTGACCAGAATATTTCTGTCCTTTAGGAAAGCGGCGCTGCCAAGACCGTAGCTGCTCCTCGGATTCCCCAACTCGTCTTCAGGATGAGTTGTCTCCTCCATGGGAGGGGGTGTTTCTTCCGAAGGGGGAGTTATCTCCTCATGCTCCGACGCAACTGTCGCCTCCGGCTGAACTTGCTCAGCGCCGTCCTGTTTCTCCTCTGATTCGGTTTGCACAGGTTCTTCTTCCTCCGGCAGCGTTGTGTCCACAGCAACTGCCTCTGTCAATGCCGTTTCCGCCTCTTCTGTCACTGATTTATCCTCGGAGATCTCTGTACATCCTGTCAGAAGCAGCAAAAACATCCCTGCCATTACAACTGTCTGCAATTTTTTCTTTGTTCCGGCATTCCCTTTTTTCATATCGTTACCACTCATCGAACAAGCTTATCTGTTCTCCGGCAAGCTTATCCTCAAACTCATGAAGATAAGCAAAATTTCTGTTTACATCCGATTCAATCCCGTGTTCTGCGCAGGTCGCCTTAAAAATTCTCATCAATTGACCATTATGGTCAGAATTGATTTCATAAGCCAGTCCATATTTTTTCTGATACACTTCCTTCATTCCCGGGAAATGTTCATCCAGCTTCTGATAAAAATACTCACGGTTCCCATCCCTGAGGGTCATCCCCATTCCAAAGCAGATGATCCCATGTACCTTTGCCTCTATACAATAGGAAAGAATTCCCCGAAGATTTTCTTCCGTATCATTAATATAAGGAAGGATCGGATCAAGCCATACTACCGTGGGGATCCCGTTATCCCTCATAATCTTAAGCACTTCAAAACGCCTTCCGGTAGTACAGACATTCGGCTCAATAATCCGGCAGAGTTCTTCATCATAGGTTGTAAGCGTCATCTGTACCACCGCTTTTGTCTTCTCATTAATTTTCTTTAGCAGATCCAGGTCACGCAATATCCGGTCAGACTTTGTCTGGACCGCCACACCAAAACCGTATCTGTCAATCAGTTCCAGACATTTTCGCATATTCTGAAGCTTTTCCTCACAGTGCATATAGGGATCCGTCATAGCCCCTGTCCCTATCATACACTTTTTTCTCTTGCTGCGTAAGGCCTTTTCCAAAAGCTTCGGTGCATTGGACTTTACTTCTACATCCTCAAAGGGAAAATCCATCTGATAACACCTGCTCCTGGAATCACAGTAAATACAGCCGTGGGTACAGCCTCTGTATATATTCATGCCATTTTCTGATGACAAAAGCGCCTTGGCTTCCTTCTCGTGCATGGTAAGTTCTCCTTTGTTTTCCATGAAGAGCATGGCATCTATCCGATAGAAGGGCCACCAAAGATATCATTCCAGCCATCTTCCGGCGAAGCATTTTTGATTTGCTCTTTCCTTTCTCGCTCTTCGGCATCCTTCTGTCTGAATAACATCTCTTCCTTCTGTGCCTCAGTCAAAGGTCTTCTTTCCGTTTCAATATCATCATCAAGAAGATTCGCCATAGCAAGTCCTAAAGGTAAATTTGAATATTCATAATCCATTTTCACACACCTCCGTTATCAGTATGTGAAAATCGATCAAAATTAATCTGACAAAATTTTCATTTTTCCAACAACATTCCGCTGATATTCACCGACTTGATTCTTCTTCTCTCTTCTCCCTTTTCCTTCGTCACGCAGAAATCAATCTCGAAATGATTCACATAAAATACCCTGTTCTCATCCACCTTAATTCTGTTGAACTGTTTCATGAAAGTGCTGTCCTTCTCCTTGTTCAGTTCCGGGGTTTCCTCCATATAATTCAGACATTTTTCATAGAAATCAGCAAGATCTATCTCTACCGTTTCTCCTGTTTCCCTTTTATAAAATTGAAACTTGGAGAAATCGATGATAATCTCATCAGCATCATTTCTGACATAACTATCACTTTGATTCAGCATATTCATTTGGCTGTATCCTGCTGTGTCAATCTCTCCTACTAACTGACATCCGTGTAAGTATTTCCAGGTCTGCTCATAGCTTCCCTTTTCCTGAGCAATGTATTCCCCTGCGTCTCCATACTTCTCATCAAAAATCGCACTGTCCGCTCTCGTTTTCTGATACTTGTATGCTCCCTCAAACCGCTTATATTCAAGCTCAGACAATTTCTCTCCCTCCTGCACCTTATACAGATATTGATCCAGAAAATACTTCTGGCTCCTTAAGGAAACACTGTACATATTGATACCCGGAACGGCCACGGAGATCACCGTAAGGACTGCAAGGACAGGGAGAATTCTTTCGCTGTGCTCCCTGCTGATTTTAAAGAAAAGAATGGTAACTGCCTCAAAGAGGATTACCATGACTCCCAGATATCTCTCGGGCGTGAACCCGTAATCCATGATCCGCACTGCCACGGAATAAATCTGCATCAAAATCAGAGGTGCAAACGTATAGGGAAGAATCGATACTACCCTGCTTCGCATACTGTCATCCCTGTAAGCTTCATTCATGATCCACACCGGTGCACTCACACAAAAAAGCGCCGTCAAAATCGCAAATATCTCGTTGGAGGGCATTGTTCTCATCAATATCAGCTTCAGCACATAGCCATACCCCATAACGATCATACAGATGCTGAAAATATTGATAATATATTTTACAACCCGGGAAAGGGAATAATAGATAAAAGACCAACATTGCCTTCCATTTTCCTTTGAAGCAGGTTTCCGCAAAAACAGCTGACAAAACCATCAGAAACAGAAAGCGAAAGAAGAATTCCTGCAAGTCAAAGTAAGCACGCGGAATCACATCCTCGATCAGAATTGAAATCGTCCACAATACAAGCAGAACTGCAGTAATTTTAAAATCCAAAAAAGTCCTGCATTTCTTTTGGCAAAAAATGATAAATTTATTTTTTATATTTTCCATTATTGCACTACACCGTTTCCGCCCCTGGTCCAGACGATATTTTCGCTGATCATCTTATCAATATCCATGCCGATGATCTCGGAAGCTCTTGCTTTTGCAGAAGCCTCATTTGCCGTACCGAGATTTTTATAAATCTCATATGCCGGCTTCTTATTTCCTTCCGTATCTATCAATCCAAGGGCAAGATGACTTTCCATTTCATGGGCATCGTCTGTCTGCCTGAACAGGATAAAGGAATCCACATCGGGAAGAGAGGCTGCCTTCAGATATCCGTAAGCAATGGATGCTTCCTGTTTCTCATCGCCGAAGCTGGAGGTATAGCCGATCTCCGCAATGGAAATACTTCTCACCTCTCCTGCCGGATTTAAAAACTCGCTCCTGTGCATATAATCAATCAGAATATCGATATTCTGCATGGTAATATAGGGTGTCTTTAAACTGTCCTGCACCCAGACAGCCGGTCCGTTCCATGCATAGGGATCATAGAGAGGAGAATTGTAGGGGTGATAGGAAAGCCCCCAGTCAATATTTCCTTCCCGGATCATATAATAATTGAATCTGTCCAGATATTCTTTCGCCAGAAAGCTTCCCGGATTCGACTTCCGGTTCCATTCCTGATCAATAGAATTATAAATCCGCACGTTGGCGTTCATACTCTTTAATTCATTGTAAATAATGCGAAATGCCTTCGCATAAATTCCCACATTAAAGTCAAGGGAGGTGGAGGTTGTGTACCACCAGGATGTTCTGGCATTGACCTCGTTTCCCACGATCCAGTTATCCACCTGACCACAGCCCTGCTGCCCTGAGTAACGCTGTCCCAGGAAAGCACCGATTGCTTTCAGATGATCTGTGCCGGAAGCATTTGCAACATTTAATGCATAACTGGGACAGTCTGCTCCCCCTGCTGCCATGGGATGAATCAGATCCTGTGACCATGCCCCCGTACCATGATTTAGAATCACCATAGTGACCTGTATGCCGGAACGGTTCATCGCCCTTACAAATCCGTCATAGTTGGAAATCACGGTCCCGTCAAAATAGTAGGTCTTTCCGTTATAAGTAAACGGAATGGCCCCCGGAACCGATGCATCGGAACAGATGGTGTCCACCGAAAGATTATAGACAACCTGCTGCACCGAAAGCTCGGTAAGCTCTCCGTTTGAAATTTTTGTAACATCAGGTAAGATTCCCTTGATTCCGACATTCATCCGGGGTGTCGTGTATGCAGCCAGTGCTTCCGGATTGGTGATATAATGTTCATCGCTGACCTGCACCATCCGGCCACCCTTTTTCATGGCAATCAGAAACTTCCTGCTCAGATTGGATTCTTCCGTATTATAATTGAGTGGGAATGTGACAGATACGGATTTCCCGGCATCCACTTTGGCTACCACCTTTCCGGTGGGACCGTCCTCGTATACTTCATTGGCATACACATAATACCTGCCATCATCACTTGAGGGAACACTGCCGGCCTTGATCTCACATACCACATCCGAACCCGAGACAAGACAGGAACTGATCGCCACAGGGCGTCCTTCTGCCTCCACACATGTAAGAGAGTCATCCATACCCTCCGCCAAATTGACGGCAAGCCAGGCCACAGCCGCAGTTGCCAGTATTTTCATCAGTACTTTTCGTATTCTGTTCATATTCCCTCCGATTGCAGAAGCCTGCTTTTCAATAAGATATTTTTATTATAGCATAGTATCTGCCTGTCTACCAACTCTTTTCCAGCTTCATATTCCAATCAAGGCTGTAAGGTCCGTCCTCCATCTTCTGCAGCATCTCATAATAACTGTAACGCTCAAGAGTAGGCGAATCCTCTGTCAGTGCAAGGTCCCCCTGCCAGAACTGGTAACCGAGCATATAGGAATCCACCATGTCCTCCCATGAGGTATACATCTTTTGCAACGTCAGTGAATTCTCAAGAGAAGCATCCATAGCTTCCTCATAAGTCATGTATCCACAGAAATAATAATCTGCATACAGCTGATTGACTCTGCAAAGATCCCATGCTGCCATAGCATCTGCATCCATGCCCGCCTGATACATATAGTAAGCGATCACATACCTTCCGGCATGCTCCTCAATACCGGATTCCATAAACCTTTCATAGAAAGCCTCTTCACTAATGTCCAGCATACCGAGTTCTTCCAGTTCCTCCATACACTCACGGCATTTGCTCCTGTGGCCTTTTGTCTTTATGCTTTCCACTGTTTCCAGGGCAGATTCCCTGTCATACACCTCCCAGCTTGAAGCAAGAAGAGCCTTCTGCATCTCCACATTACTCTCTGTCTGCTTAAGTCCGCTGATCAGGCGCCAGTTCCAGCCGTTGCTGTAGGTTAAAGGTGCATAGGTAGCATTAAACCAGAGAATGGTGTCAGGAAGAGATTCCGCCTCTTCCTGATCCGAATCGGAACCAGCTCCGCCCATAAGCTCTGCCATAGTAACCTTGTCGACCTGTTCCTTCTGTTTTTCTTCAGAATCCTCTTCACTCCCTGCCGATTCTTCCTCTTCTGTTTTCTCTCCGTCCTCCGGCTTTTCTTCTTCCTTTTCGTCCGATGTTACTTCCTCATTTTCTTCCTCAGAGGCGTCCGCCTTCTCCCCTTCTGTCTTTGTCTTTCCAAGGTTTGACAACTTATCGCAGCCTACAAGCTGAAAGACGGAAAACACGATCAACATAACACACAATATTTTAGTCAACTTCTTCATAATAGTACTCCGATAAATCAATTCCATATGCGTCCTCCAGTTCCTCTAATACAACATTCGTTGCATCGTCATACTCATTTTCGGATAATGTGATATTGTATTGCAGATAAAAGTCGTCATCCAGCTTCATGTAACATCTTGCCTCTGCCTTATTCACGTATTTCTTTGTCACATAGTCCTTTTCTTTATAAGTAAATATTACATAGTATGCTTCCTCAAATCCCGGCATGGGCATCATTTCCGTCCGGAATACATTCTTGATATCATCATCCTTCAGAAGACTGTCATACTTGCTGTCCGTTTCCATCTTGATGTTTGCCATCAGGCTATCGGAAAACATGATATCAATACTGCCCTGAATGTTGATGCCATGCATATTGGCATAGACACTGTTTTCTCTGGCAGTGGTACTCCTGCCCATAGGCACCATCACCACACTCTTCGCCTGCAGGCCGCTTACCTCTACTGATAAGGTTGCCATACCCATATACTGATAACCGTCCACCTTTTCAAGAACGATTTCGTCCCCATCCGGTTCATAGATATCCTGTTCTTCCATGATCCTCTCTTCATTTCCTTCCTTCCACTCTCCGGTAGGCTTCAGGATATCCAGGTTGATCCCGTAGCATCCTGCCAGTTCATCGATGACACGCTCTGTCTTTTCGTCGGCACTGTTTTCCATCATTTCCAGTTCCCAGTAAATTCCGACCCCATCTTTTGCAATGTGCATATAATACACATGCTTTTCCGCATAGGGAACGCCATTATAATCATCCCTCACTGCCGTCATCGTGATATATCTGTCATCGCCGTTCTTTTTCATTTCACTGAATTCAGCATCTCTGTATCCGGAATCCTCAGAAAGCCAGCTCTCCTTTGTATATCCGGCCATATCATCCAAAAAGCTGTATACGAAGGAATTCGATCCCATACTATAGACGGAAGCATTGTAAAAAAGTCCATGTCCATACCAGGAAACATACCCATCCGATGATTCGCTTTCTTTCGGGCCATAAACCTCATACGTGGATTTGTCCCCATAAAAGTCCTCCACCTCTATCGTTTCTATGTATTTCAGTTTCTTTATCTCTTCCTCGGAGAACAGCTTTGCTTCTTCCGCTTCTTTCTTCGTTTCCAAAGCGTCGTCCGGATTTTCGGATTTCTCTTCCGTATCCGGCTCACCGCTTCCTGTTCCGTATTTCAGAGAGTCAAGAAGAATATCATAGATATAGGTAAGTCCTTCATACTCCTCACCGGTTGTCACATCACCCACTTCTTCCTTCTCAGAATACGCCATGGAGGAAAGGATCTGAAGTGCCTCATCTTTCAGCTCCTTATTTTCCTTACCTTTCTCCGTAAAGGGAATTTCTGCCCAGCCGATGATCACCTTATCATCCTGCTTTTTGCCATACAGGATCATGTCAAAAGAGTCATCCTTTGTGGAGATCTGACTTTCATAGCAGGCATAACCCTTATGTTCCATTTTATCCTTTTTGCTTTCTTTTACAATTTCATCTTCACTCCAGAGCGCCATGCTGTCCTTATAAAAGACATTCACCACATCCCCACCGTTTTCAACCGTCATGAAAACGATATCTGCCCCGTCTGTTTGAAGATCAAATACCGGGTAAGGCTCCGCATCGTAATAGCAGAGTTCCCATTGCTCCGCATCATAGTATAAAGCAATATTTCCACCCTCATAAACAGGCGTATCACCCTCATTCGATTTGCCGCAGCCGGCAAGGACTGCAAGCATCCATAGAAGCGCAAACAATACCGTAATCTTTCTTTTTTGCACGTTGAACATCCTCCTTTTGTCTGTCATCGCAAACTTTTGTTATCATCTATAACACCCTTCAGATAAAAAAAGGTTGCATATTAACAAAAAATTCCGGTGACTTTTTCCCACTTTTCTGGTTGTCTCTGTCATCGGAATTTCAGGTCATGTTCTTATTTACATCCCGGTTCCTCAAGGTCATACAATTTTCCGGTGGCATAAGGGCTTCCCACATCGCATCTTCCATGATGATAAGTCTTTTTTGCTTCCCCTTCCTTCATTTGCCCTGAAGTTTCCACCTTGATACGGCTGACTCCATCCGTTGTCAGATGATCAAGCATTTTGATCACTTCATCAATCTCATTCATTTCATGATTTTCCTTTCCTCTTTCATCTGCTTTATTGACTGTTGCATATTCTCTTCAAGGGAATCATTCCTCCGCTGTATTCTTCTCAATTACATCCTTGACTCTGCCCATTCTGATATCAAGGCGTGCACTTGTCTCCGCGCAGTCCTTCAATTCAGTGGAAAGCATTTCCGACAACTCCGGATTCAGATTCTTTTTGTAACGCATCCTGTGCTCCAGACTTGCCCAGAAATCCATGGCAATTGTACGCAGCTGTACTTCCACCTTCATCAGTCTCTTTTCATCCTGCAAAAAAATCGGTGTCTCCACAATCAGATGAAGACTGCGATAGCCGTTCTCTTTTGGGTTCTTGATGTAATCCTTTTTTTCAATCAACGTTACATCATCCTGCTGCAGAAGACAATCTGCCAGACAGTAGATATCATTGATAAAGGGACAGATCACACGGATACCCGCCACATCATACAGATTTTCCTCAACTGCAGCCATATCCATCGGCAGATTCTTGCGGTGAAGCTTTTCCAATATGCTTTCCGTTGACTTTAACCTTGTCTTAATGGTTTCTATGGGATTGTGCTCCTGCTCCAGAGAAAACTGCTGATTCAAAACTTTAAATTTGGTCTCAATTTCCAAAAGCGCACAACTGTAATAAGTCATCAGTTTCTTGGACAGCTTCATATTTTCTTTAAAGGCTTCCAGAATTTCTTCCGGTATATTTTCCCTTGACAGTAACTCGTTTTCCATTTTAGTATCTCTTATCCTTTCCGTAATATAACATTAATCTGCCGGTTTTTGATAAAATTTACCCGACAGTTGCTGTGTTTTGACAACATCAATAAAAGCGTTCTCATCAGCTTCTCTCACCGCTTTTATGACTTTTTTGCTCTCCGCTCCGGAAACCACCGAATAGACTACATTTCTTTCACAATGTTCGAAGGAGCCTTCCCCTTCCAAAATCGTTGCTCCGTGATGACTCACCTGATAGATGGCATTACATACTTCTTTAGGTCTGTTGGTCACAATAAAAAGTGTGGCATGCTGATATTTCTTGTACAGAACATGAAGTACCTGAGTGGAGGCATATTGGAAGATAATAGAATACAATGCCTTGTCCCAGCCAAACAAAATGCCTGCCACAGATATGATCACCACATTGAGTCCCAGTATGATATTGAAGGAATCCACACCCTTTTTGTCGGACAGAAAAATGGCAATAAAATCCGTTCCTCCGCTTGTGGCTCCTACCTTCAGGCACATACTGATCGCCAGTCCGTTTATCATTCCTCCGAAAATACTGATCAAAAGAATATCATATGTGATTGCATATACGGGAAGAATATCCGTCAGGATACTGGTAAGTACGATCATCAGACAGGAATATCCTGTAAATTTTTTTCCAATAAACCGAAATCCTATATATACCGGAACCGCATTCAAAATCAAGTTAACAAGCGTGTACGGAACAGATACATGAAAAAACAGTTCTGCCACGCGCTGGATCAGAATGGTAAGTCCTGTAACTCCACCGGGATAAAGGTCCCCCGTCCGCACAAAGGTTTTAATGTTCACTGCCATGACAACCGCCGCAATGCAGACAACAAGGATTCTCTTTCCTTCTTGTTTTAAATTCCTATTCACTTTCTTTTCTCCTATTTCTTTTCTGCGCCTGATCTTATCAGCTTATATAACTCCTCGCAGGCAAGTCTTGCCTTGGCAACCACATCCCCGCAGTTCTGTGGGAAACAGTAATACTGCACTTTGTCATTTCCGATACAGATCACATCGCCGATCTCATACCAAAAGAAATCCGAATACAGGCTGTAGGAGGAAAGGGGGTCCTGCCGGTAATCCAGTTTTCCGTCACAACCGGTCAGATGAAACCCGTCCTTTGTATGGGAAAGAATTCCCGTTCCCACCCTGTAAGCACACTTTGTATTGACAAGCATATATATGGCAACCGGCAATTCCATCCGGTAGGTACCATCAGTCAACTCCTTTTTCACGCATTCCCTTTCCCACTTGTACCAGTCCGGTATGTGAGAAAATTCCGTTGTTCCTTCCTCTGCCTTTAAAAATCCGTACTCCGTCAATTCATATTCCTTTTTGCAGAGACCGCAGGCAATCTTTACGCCTTTTCCCAGCATTTTGCCTTCTCCGCCACAATTGGGACATTTATATAACACTCTGTTAAGTCCGTCAGCGCGAAAAGGCTCATCAATGCAAACCCGGTTTTCCTGTTGCCATTTAAAATGGTCAAAAGAAAATTGGATTTGCAGGATTTGGTTCAATTCCTCCACAGACTTTTCGCCAATCTCCTCCGGTGACAGTAAATATTCCATTTCCGCCGATACTTTTACGTTTCTGATCTGCAGACCATTATAAAGCGGGTCTCTCAAATAAGCGCCGCGGGTGCGGATCATCACCACCGGAACCTTAAGAAGCTTCAGACACTTGCCGAGACTTTCCGGCAGCGGCGTTGCCGTGCCGTCAAAGCTGTAGCTTGCCTCCGGATACATCAGAATAGAGCTTTTCAGCTCCTTTACGGTATAAACCATATCACGCACCAATGCTACATCCGTGATGAATTTTTTGGTGGGAATACAGCCAAGATTTCTCATCAACCATTTTTTGCCCACAAAGCCATCCTGTGTACAGACAATATGAAAGGAACGTGGGAAAAGCACGGAAGATGCAATTTCCAGATCAATAAAGCTGGAATGATTCATTAAAACAAGGCAAGGTCCATCAGCCGAAAGCTTTTCCATTCCAATCTTACTGCAGGTAAATCCAACCCTCATTAAATCAATGCAGGACAATACCTTTAGCAGTGTCCTGAAAAATATACTTTGTCTTATGGGTTTCTCATGCACGGCTGCAGGCAGCGTAAGTACATCCTCATAACGCATCTCAACTGTCTTTATTTTCATTTTTGTCCCCTCATTTTCCATATGGAAAAATGACTTTATCCCTTATCATAGTAAGTGCCATAGCATTGTAAAACTCAATGCTATAGCACTGTGTTTTGCCGAAAGTCTACTTATTCCAGCTTAAACTTATTTACTTCCTCATTCAACTGATTTGCCACATTCATGTTGGAATTAGCCTCATTTTCAATATCCCCTACGCTGCCGGTTAAATCTACAGCCATCTCCGTCACATTGGTGATACCCTTTGCGCTCTCTTCCACTGCAATATTCACTGCGGATATGGATTCTTTAATCTGATCGATGCTGATCTTTACCTGATCACTCTCATCCGCAAAGGACTGCATCATACGATTCATTTCACCCACATCATTTCGATAGCTTCCACTTGTCTCAAGAAGCTTTTCATAGCCTTTCATGGCGGTTTCATCCATAAATTCCAGCATCATTCCCGCTTTCTTTGCCAGTTCATTCACAGCCTCAATAACACCTGCACTGACCTGTTGGATCTGCACCGCAGTTTCAGCAGAATTGGTCGCCAGCTTTCCGATCTCATCCGCTACGACAGCAAATCCTTTTCCTGCTTCGCCTGCCCTTGCCGCTTCAATACTTGCATTTAGGGAGAGCAGATTCGTCTGATTGGTAATACTGATGATATTGGAAGTAAGGATGCTGATTTGTTCCACTGCCTTCGACTTTTCAATCTTTTCATTCACTTCCGCAGCCATCTCCTGTGCCTGCTGTTTTGCACCACTTTGCTCTTCCACTGCTTTATCGTAAATCTCAGCTGCTTTTTCCATGATTTTATAGGAAGAAGCCTTACCTTCACCGGCACTGTCAGATATTGTTCCAATGCTTTCGTATACATTTTCGACCGCATCGTTGACCTGATTTAGGGATGCGCTGGTTTCCTCCATAGCTGCGCTCATTTCTTCCATAGTAGCTGAAACATCTGTGATATTCATCTCTGCTTTTGAAAGGTTTTCAACCACATTCTGGGACGATGCCTGCAGCTGCTTTGAATTAGCTGCAATATTTAACATGATACCGCGGATATGTTCAAGTAACGTATTTACATTGTTCGCTATCAGCTCCATCTCATCGCCGGTGGTGATTTCCAGTTTTTGGGTCAGATCCCCTTCACTGTGTACCAAATCATAGATTTTCTGATTGACACGTCTGAGGTTTCCCATAATCGGTCCTACGATCACATTGAGCAGGATCAGCGCAAACACCATACAGATCAGTGTAATGATAATAACCTCTTCCACTGTTCCGTTCAGCTTCTTCACGATGTTGGAAGCATCATAATCGCATCCAATCGCTCCCACGATCTGTCCCTCACTGTTTCTCACAGGCATGTATATGGAAATCACATCTCCATATTCCGAATGATCAATATAATCCTGCACAAAATCTTCTCCTGCAAAAGTTCCCTTTAACTGTTCATAAGACTTTTCAAAAGTCTGTCCCACTTTTGCCTGTAACTCGGACTCATCCGTGTCCACCCCGTAAAATACCTGTTTGCCATCTGTATACAGCGTGTATAAATATGCGATTCCAAATCCCTTCTGCACTTCCCTCATAGAAGTGAGCAATGCCTGATACCCTTCTGTCTCTTCACAGCCCGGTGTCAATTCACTGACCAGATCCCCGTCAATGACACTCACCGCAACTTTGCCTGCCATCCTTGCTTCTTCGACCCCCACAGATACCATGCCCGTGTTAATGCTTCTGTAAGCAGATACCCCCAGGATCACACAGATTGCCAGCATCAGCAGATTGGTCGGGATCAGTATCTTCGTTCGAATACTCAATCTTCTTGTCTTTTGTTTCATGACCATATCCTCCGTTTCATAAAAACCCATAAACTGTTCCGTCATTTTATTTGGGAACAAATTTATTGTAACAAAAAAGCACCTTAATTCCAAGTATTTTACGTGATAATGGAATTTCCTCATCTTTTTTTATAACTGTTTATGAGGTAGAGAAAAGCCTCCACCAATGATAAGATAATAAAAACAAAAAGGAGCTTCCTGTATAATTCAAATATAGGGAATTCCAAGAAAGAAGGTTGAGA
>CAMEIH010000009.1 GCA_945917985.1 uncultured Clostridium sp.
AATATGTGAAGAAGTCGCTGTATGAAGAGGGATTGGAAGAAGGTATAAAAGAAGGTATAAAAGAAGGTATAAAAGAAGGGGAGAAGGTCGGCGTACTGAAAACTTTGGCAAAGAGCGTGGAAGCTGTTATGGCAAATCTTCACACAGATATAAGAAATGCATGTGAAATCATCGGGACAACGGTGGAAGAATATGAGAAGGCAAAAAATATAAGCGGCGTATAAGCAAATGTAAAGCTCCGGTGAAATTATTATCGGAGCTTTTTAGACGTTTTTGTTAGTATACCAGCTGATACTCCACGACAATCCCGGCTTCCACATCGACTTCGCCCGGCATCATGCCGGCTGTATCTGCAAGAGCCTCTTCCTTAGCGGAAGAAAGAGAGTTAATTTGATTTGAACGGGCATAATCGGTGTAGCGGGCATCTGAGTATCCGCTGATTTCCCGGATACTGATAACCCGGCCCACTGCGGCGCCGGATGCAGCGGCAAGTACCTGCGCTTTTTCATAGGCGGAAGCGACGGCTTTTTTCAGAGCATCCTGATAGCTTTCGTCATATTTGCTTGCCTGATAGGTAATGGACTGTACGGTGTTAATGCCACCGGAAACGGACTGCGCCAGAATATCGTCGAGCTCATCGATCGGCAGATCGGATACGGTCAGGGTTGTGATGGCTTCATAGCCTGTTAAGACCGCCGAACCGCTGTTGTAATTATAGACGGGATTCATGTAATAGTCCGAGGTCTGAATGGAACTCTCAGCAATGCCAAGGCTTTTTAACAGTTCGATTACCTGTCCCACATCCTCGGAGTTCTGCTGCTGACAGCCGGAAGCCGTATTGTCTTTGGTGCGCACGGAATAAACCACTTCCGCGATATCAGGAACAACTGACACATGCTCCGCGCTGTTTACTGTGATCACGTTATCCGGATTAGCCGTCTGATAAGACGGACTTTGCGCAATTTCTGCTTCCGGTATGGCAGTCCCTGAGGCTTCTGATGACTCTGTGGTATTCACCTGCCTGCCACATGCCGTCAATCCCATAATCATAATAAAACTTGTCAAAATAAGCACGATTTTCTTCATAAATAATCCTCCTTGTATCTGTTCTTACATAAGATACGAAGAAGGACATACTAATTTATGGAATAAATTTAGTTTAAGTGCATCGTTAAAAAATAAATTTGTGGCGATTTAGGGCGCTGCGGAGATGAGACTCACAAAAACGTGGAAGCCCTTGCTGAACACGTTTTTGATCTCTGAGGCTCATCGGAGCGTACAGCGCACATGAGCCATGAATTTATTTTTCAAATGATGCCCAAAATAAATCTATTCCTCACTCTTTCCACTGCAACCGATGTAGTTCTCCAAAAAGCTGCATCTTTTCAAAGTTCTGCTGGCGCAGTGCCTCATAGAGAACTATGGCCACAGAATTTGACAGATTAAGGGAACGAATCTGCGGTTCCATGGGAATACGGATGCAGGTTTCCTCGTAGTCCACAAGGATTTCTTCCGGTATGCCGGCGCTTTCCTTGCCGAACATAATATAGTCATCAGGTCCAAAAGAAACATCGCTGTAAACGTGCTTTGCCTTGGTGGTTGCCATCCAGATCTTTGCACCGGGATGCAGATCTTTGAACTCTTCAAAATTCATATATCTTGTCACATTCAGGTGTTCCCAGTAGTCCATACCGGCACGCTTGATCTCTTTTTCTGTCAGCCTGAATCCCAAAGGCTCGATCAGATGAAGATCAGTGCCTGTGGCTACGCAGGTTCTTCCGATGTTTCCTGTATTTGCCGGAATCTCCGGCTGGTGTAATATGATATGCATGCTAGTCCTCCTCATCGCTGTCCGCAACAGGCAGTGAAAAAATGAATTCCGAACCTACACCCTCGGTGCTGATCACATTGATATGCTCTCCGTGGGCGTTGATGATCTCCTTTGTGATGGAAAGACCAAGGCCGGTGCCCTTTTTGTCTTTTCCACGGGACAGATCCGATTTGTAAAAGCGATCCCAGATCAGCTTCAGGTCATCCTTGGGAATACCGATGCCGCTGTCCTTTACGGAGATAAAGACTTTGTTGTGCTTTTCTGTAGTCTCTATTTTAATAATAGAGTTCTGATGGCTGAATTTGATGGCATTGTCGAGAAGGTTATAAAGAACCTGCTGTATCTTATCCACATCGGCAGTGACATACAGCTCATCTCCTGTAAGAATCAGTTCGATGGCGATGGTTTTCTTTTTACAGGTACCTTCAAAGGTGGCAGCGGTATTTCGGATCACGCTGTTGATGTCAAAGGTGGTTTTCTGAAGCATCATGCCCTTTGTATTCAGATTGTTTAAGGTCAAAAGGCTGTCGGTCAGTTTTTTCAGACGCTCTGTTTCATTGAGTACGATATTTAAATATTTCTCATGCAGTTCCGGTGGAATGGTCCCATCCAGCATGGCTTCCAGATAACCCTTGATGGAAGTTAAGGGAGACCGGAAATCGTGGGAAACATTGGCAACAAATTTTTTCTGTGTATCCTCCGCTCTGGCAATTTCGCTTGCCATGTAGTTCAGGGAAGCAGCGAGATAGCCGATCTCATCTTCACTTTCCACCTGAAATTCATAGTGCATGTTTCCGGCAGCATACTGCTCGGTGGCCTCCGTGATTTTACGTAAGGGAAGATAAACCATTTCCGTGAAGAAAATCAAAATGATCAGGGAAAGCAGGAACAAAATCACCAACATCAGATAAGAGATATTCAGGAGGCTGTTGCAGGATGCTGTGATGTTCTGCATGGGATAGTGAATGACAACATATCCCCTTACCTTGTAATTGGAAGTGATGGGAGCAAAGACGCTGAGCTGCTCTTCTGTAAAGCTGTCAAAAAACGTACCGATGGTATAATAACTTTCGCCTATGGCAGTAGGATCAAAGCCGGTAATGACGGTTTCATTTTCCACATCAATGGGGGACTTGGAATCCAGTACCATACGTCCTGACGGATTGATGATCCATAATCTGGCAGAAAGATAGGTATCAAGCGCATCCAGCTGTTTTTTTACCGTATCAAGGGATGTCTCGTTATTGTAAAGGTCGGAAGCATAAGTATTGGCGATCAGGGTGGCTTCCTTATACAGTGCATCAGCCTTTTCTCTTTTCAGATGCTCAAAGGTCATGTTGTTTACAAAAGTGGCAACAACAACAAAGCCGAAAAAGCCGAAAATAAAATAGGCCAGCAGAAATTTCAAATAAAGGGTTTTTCTCATTACCTTACCTCAAATTTATAGCCGATTCCCCAGATGGTGGCAATGCGCCAATGGGTATGATCGTTAATCTTTTCACGCAGACGTTTGATATGTACATCTACGGTTCTGGTGTCACCGATGTATTCGTAGCCCCAGATCTGGTCAAGGAGCTGTTCTCTCGTAAAAACATGGTTTGGCGACGAGGCGAGGAAATAGAGAAGCTCCAGTTCCTTTGGCGGCATATCCACGGATTTTCCCATATAAATAACAGAATAATTGGTCTGATTGATGATAAGATCCGGATATTCCACACATTTCACATCGGGTTCTGTTGCAACAGCAGGAGTCGGTTTATATCTGCGAAGAACAGCCTTTACTCTTGCCACAAGCTCCTTGGAATCAAAGGGTTTTTCCATGTAGTCGTCGGCACCCAGTTCAAGACCGAGAACTTTATCAAAAATTTCCCCTTTGGCGGAAAGCATAATAATGGGAATGGAAGATTTGGCACGGATCTCCCGGCATACCTGGTAGCCGTCGATACCGGGGAGCATCAGATCCAGCAAAATTAAGTTGGGAGCAAAAGAGTCCGCCAGTAAAAGAGCGGTTTCTCCGTCTCCTGCGATCATGGTGTCAAAACATTCCTTGGTAAGATAAAGCGATATCAGTTCCGCAATATTGCTGTCATCATCGACAATCAGAATTTTTTGCTTATTTGCCATAATAATCAATTCCTTTCTATTCCTTAAAAGTCACAATTGTGACACCTGCGTCACCTTCTCCGTATTCTCCGAGACGGAAGCTTTTCACATACTTGATCCGCTTCAGGTGACTTTGAACAGCGCTCCTTAAGGCACCGGTTCCTTTGCCGTGAACAACCCGTACAGTGGAGAGATGTGCAAGATAAGCGTCGTCCAGATATTTATCCAGTTCGGCAAGTGCCTCATCCACCGTTTTTCCCAGGAGATTGATTTCCGGTGATACATTTAAGGATTTGGACATTTTGATCTTTCCTGTCTGGGATTGTCGGAAGGAAGGAACATTGACCGGGGCATCTTCCTTCACAAGCGCAAGGTCACTGATGTTGACCTGGGAGCGGATGATACCACACTGTACAAACAGATTTCCCTTATGATCGGGAAGGGTACTCACAATTCCCTTAAGACCCATGGAAAGGATCTGCACGCTGTCTCCTTTTTTGATCTGTTCCGGTGTCAGCTTTTTTGCTTTCTTTTGCTCTTTGTTCTTTATGGCCAGTTTATCATTCTTTTCACTGATTTTGCCACGGACTTTTTCACGGGACTTTTCAAGATCCTTTAAGGAAGCGCCGGGACCGGCTTTTTGGAAAACGCGGATGGTCTCATCGGCCACATCTTTTGCCTCCTGAAGAATATCCCTTGCCTGTTCGTTGGCATCCCTGAGGATCTTTTCTTTGGCGATGTCGATTTTTTCGTTTTTCTCCTTTAACCGGTTTTTCAGATTTTTGATCTCTTCCTTGTAGGAAGCGATTTCAAGACGCTCTTTTTCGATGGTAATACGGCTCTCTTCCAGGTCGGATAGAAGATCCTCAAAGCTCTTGTCATCCTTACCGAGCTGACTGTCGGCGGCATTTATAATATCGTCCGGAAGGCCCAGCTTTTTGGAAATGGCAAAGGCATTGCTCTTTCCCGGAATACCGATCAGAAGACGATAGGTGGGAGAAAGGGTCTCCACGTTGAATTCGCAGCAGGCATTCTCCACAAACTCAGTGGTGAGGGCATACACCTTAAGTTCACTGTAGTGAGTAGTCGCCATGGTGCGGATGCCTCTGCCGTGCAGGTGATCAAGAATGGCAATGGCAAGTGCGGCACCCTCGGTAGGGTCGGTTCCTGCACAAAGCTCATCAAAAAGACACAGGGAATTTTCATCCGAGTGCTTCAAAATTTCGACAATTCGCGTCATATGAGAAGAAAAGGTACTTAAGCTCTGCTCAATGCTCTGCTCATCTCCGATATCCGCAAAGACTTCCGTAAACAGGGAAAGCTCAGAGCGGTCAAGAGCCGGAATATGAAGGCCTGCCTGACCCATCAGGGTAAAAAGCCCTACCGTCTTTAAAGATACGGTCTTACCGCCGGTATTGGGACCGGTAACGATCAGCTGGTCAAACTCTTTGCCCAGCTGCACATCGATAGGGACAGCTTTCCCGGCCGGCAGAAGGGGATGACGTCCCTTGCGGATGTTGATATAGTGCTCCTGATTAAAAAGCGGTCTTGTGGCATTTTGAGAGAGAGCAAGGGAAGCTTTTGCAAAGGTGAAATCGAGAAAAGTCATGATTTTCTGGTTTTCCGCAATCTCCACAGTGTGCTCTGCCACCAATCCGCTTAGGGAGGCAAGGATCACTTCAATTTCTTCTTTTTCCTGAATAGACAGTTCTTTCAGGTGATTGTTCAGTTCCACAACGGCGGCAGGTTCGATAAAGAAGGTGGAGCCGGTGGATGACTGGTCATGGACCATGCCGGGAACCTGATTTTTATATTCGGATTTTACGGGGATACAATAACGGTTGTCACGCATAGTGATGACGGCATCCTGAAGATAATTCCGGCAGGAACCGTTTACCATGGAAGTGAGCTGGCTGTGAATCTTCTCACCGGTAAGGGCAATGCTGCGTCTGATGTGCTTTAAAGTGGGGCTGGCATCATCGGCAATTTCCTCTTCGGATAGGATACAGCGCCTGATCTCTCCTGACAGAAGAGTCAGAGGCTCCAGCCTCTCAAAATAATCGGTGAGAGATGTCTCTTTTTCATCATCCTGCTGACTTCTTCCATAAGCCTTGATACGGTTTACATTGTCAAGAAGACCTGCAATCTTAAGAAGCTCCGCAGCAGACAATGTGCTGCCGATTTCCAGGGAGCGAAGGGCCATGGAAACATCCTTATTTCCCCCAAAAGAAGTGGATCCTTTCTGGAACAGCATGGTAAGAGCGTCAGATGTCTCTGCCTGGGCAAGCTCAATGGCTTTAAGGTCAGTCATTGGCGAGAGATTCATGCAGAGCTCTCTGCCGGGAGCAGAGGTTGCCTTTTCCGTTAAAAGTTCAATAATTTTGGTATATTCCAAAGTGCTTAATACTTTATTATTCATATTGAGATTCCGATACTTTCTGTGTAAATTTGTTTTGAAATAAAGTCAATTTCAGTATAACATTTTCCTATACATTTTCAATAAAAAATATCCATATGCCGGATTTGATACTTGTACCGCTATGGCATTTCAAGTATACTGATTGAAGGAATAAAATAAGATCAGGAAATCTTTTTTGTGGAAAGGACAGTATTGTGACAGCTTTTTTGGAAAAACATAGAAAATTTATTTTTTATCTCATCCTTTGCGTCTCTTTTGTCATGATTTATGCATACAATCTGTTGACGCCTTATCTTTCGGATGATTACGCGTATCTGATTGAGGTGAGAAAGGCCGCATCACTTTGGGATCTTGTAAAACAGCAGTATGGAGAATATCTTTCAAACAGCGGACGTGTGATCGGACAGTTCAATGTGAGACTGTCACTTTATGGCAGCAAGCAGATTTTTAATGTGGTCAACAGCGGAATGTTTTTGGCTCTTTTGCTGCTCATTTATCAAAATGTGCGCCGGAAAAAGAAACACGATATTTTTGTACTTTTGCTGACGCTTACCTTCCTTTGGAAATTTACAGTGGATTTTGGACAGACCATGCTGTGGATCTGCGGATCATGCAACTATTTGTGGGGCAGTGTTATTATTCTGGCATTTTTTACTTTGTACAGGCATTTTCTGGAACGGGAAAAACCGGCCACACATCAGGGGATTTTGGCCATTTTCCTTTTTGTTTTTGGGATAGCGGCAGGCTGGTGCAATGAAAACACATCGGGCGGCGGTCTTTTGCTGGTGCTCATGTACAGTCTGAATTTCTGGTGGGCAAAGAGAAAGGAAAACCGGAAGGGAATTTATCCTTTTATGATAGCGGGAGTGGCAGGAATGTGTCTCGGAATCCTGGGTATGATAGCGGCGCCCGGTGTCAGAAAAAGAAGTGCCACCATGGCGGAGGATCAATATACCGGTCTTGTGGGTCTTTTATCAAGGACATATAAGACTACAGTCAGCATCAGGGAACTGTTTTTTGCACTGCTTGTGATCATGATGATTCTGTTTGTTTTTCTTGCAGTACAGAAAAAACTGAAGACATGGACAGAAATACGGACCAATGACAGCGTCTTATTCTTTGTGGCATTTGTGGCAACCGCTTATGTGCTGGCACTTATTCCAACACCGCAGAACAGAGCTTTCTTTGGAGCAGGTGTATTTCTTATGACAGCCTGTATTCAGGGAATTGTGGATATCAGGCAGGACGAGACGGTGATCAGCGCCATCAAATACAGTCTGGTTGGTATTCTTTGCTTATGGCTCTTCTTCACGTATGTGGAGAATCTGGTAAATCTCGCGAGAATTTACCGGGAGGAAAACGAGAGAATCGAACTGATCAAGGCGGATAAAGCGGATCCTGAGGGAGACGGCATTGTTGTGATTCCGCAGTACAGGGAGGCATTTCGGACACCTTTCAGCGTTGCCCATGATTCTGATCTGACGGAAGATAAGAATTACTGGATCAACCATTTTTATGAAATTTATTATGATGTGGGAAATATTACAGCAATTCCCAGGGATGAATGGGATGAGTTTTATGGCGATAAGGAGCAATGAATGACAGATGGAATGGCAGAATTTTTCGGACAGTCCCTGTAATCTTTGCCCCAGAAATTGCCGGGCAGACAGAAAAAAAGGGGAAAAGGGATATTGCTTTTCCGGCGAAAAGCCGGTGGTGGCAAGAGCAGCCCTTCATATGTGGGAGGAACCCTGTATTTCGGGGGAAAGAGGTTCGGGGGCCGTATTTTTTTCCGGGTGCAGTCTGCGGTGCGCATATTGTCAGAATTTTGAAATTGCAGCTTCCCGGCGCGGAAAAGAAATTACTGTGGAGCATCTTGCGGATATTTTTCTGAACCTTCAGAAACAGGGTGCGGCAAATATCAATCTTGTGACGCCGGATCATTATGTGATCCCAGTGATACAGGCAGTTTTACAGGCCAGGGAAAAAGGCCTTAAGCTGCCTGCTGTTTATAATTGCAGCGGCTACGAGAAGAGCGAGGTCATCGAGGCCCTGAAAGGAATTGTGGATATTTTTCTCACCGACTTTAAATATATGGAAGAAGAAACGGCGGAAAAGTATTCCCGTGCACCGGATTACCCGCAGGTTGCGAAGAGAGCGCTGGATGCCATGATAAAAACGGCAGGAAAGCCTGTATTTGATGAGGCGGGAATGATGCAAAAGGGTGTGATTGTAAGGCATCTTCTTCTGCCGGGACATAAAAGAAATGCCAGGGCTGTCATAAAATACGTATATGATACTTACGGAGACGATGTCTACTTGAGTCTGATGAATCAGTACACTCCCTTCGAGCGGCTGAAGGGGAAAAAGGAGTACGAAAAGCTTTGCCGAAAGGTGACAAAGCGTGAGTATGAATCGATAGTGGAATATGCGCTGCTTTTAGGGGTAAAAAATGCATTTATACAGGAGGGAGAAACGGCAAAAGAAAGCTTTATTCCGGCATTTGATGGGGAAGGGGTATAAAAATGCGGAAAAGAGATAGAAATATGACGGTATTTATGATAGAATTAGTATAGTTATAAACGATAAAAGGTGTATTGGCGGAGGTAAGGCATGGAGCAGCAAAAGCTTTTGGAATTACTTGGAGAGATGTCTCTGGATGAGAAGATCGGTCAGCTTTTTCAGGGAAACGGAAGCTTCTACGAAGGAGACAGTATTGCTACGGGACCGGCATCGGAGCAGGGCTTTTCAGAGCAGACCATTCGGGAGGCCGGGAGCGTTCTGAGCGTGGTGGGCGCCGGAACCGTGAAACAGATCCAGAAGGCGCATATGGAGAACCATCCGCACCATATTCCCCTTGTGTTTATGGCGGATATTATAAACGGATATCGAACGGTCTTTCCCATTCCGCTTGCCCAGGGAGCTGCCTTTAATCCGCAGGTGGCAAAGACAGGTGCGCAGGTGGCGGCAAAGGAAGCTTCGGCAGCAGGTGTGCAGGTGACTTTTTCTCCTATGGTGGATCTGGTAAGGGATGCAAGATGGGGAAGAGTGATGGAATCCACCGGGGAGGATGTCTATTTAAACAGTGTCTATGCCGGGGCACTGGTGGAAGGTTACCAGGGAGATGATCCGAAAAAACCGGGCAAGATAGGAGCCTGTGTGAAGCATTTTGCAGCTTACGGGGCACCTACAGCAGGAAGGGACTACAATAATGTGGAGCTTTCCGAGAGAACTCTGCGAGACGACTATCTGCCTGCATATGAAGCAGCGCTGAAGGCAGGAGCGCTTCTTGTGATGACTTCCTTTAATACACTAAACAGAATACCTTCCTCTGCCAACAAATGGCTTATGAGACAGGTGCTTCGTGAGGAAATGGGATTCAAGGGGACAGTGATCTCCGATTGGGCGGCCATTGAGGAAATCATGTATCATGGAGCTGCGAAGGACAGAAAAGAAGCAGCAAGGCTGGCTCTTGAGGCGGGAACGGACATTGATATGATGACTACCTGTTACGCCAATTATTTGAAGGAACTGATAGAGGAAGGCAAAGTGGATGAGAAGCTGCTTGATGAAGCGGTTTTGCGTGTGCTGGAATTGAAAAATAAACTGGGACTTTTTGAAAACCCGTATAAAGATGCGGATGAGGAGGCAGAAAAGGAATTGCTTCTCTGTGCAGACCACAGAGAAAAAGCAAAGGAAGCAGCCAAAGAAACCTTTGTACTTCTTGAAAATAACGGAATTGTTCCTTTGAAAAAAGAGGAAAAAGTAGCTTTTGTCGGACCCTATACGGAAGAAAAAGCGATCATTGGAGCATGGAGTATTTTTGCAAGGGAAGAGGATGCTGTTTCCATCGAGGAAGGTGTTACTGCCTACGGCGGAAACGCAGTTTTTGAGAAAGGCTGTGAACTGCTTTCGGAAGGCGCCTCCATTCAGGGTATGAACAGGCTTTATACGGGAAAAGGGACGGCAGAGGATGAGGAAAAGAAGCTCCTAAAAGCGGTGAAAGCGGCAAAAGAGGCAGATAAAGTGGTTCTCTGTATCGGTGAACATATGGCTCAGACAGGGGAAGCTGCCAGCCGTGGGGATATTACCATTCCGGAAAATCAAATGACACTGCTTGAGAAGATTGCAGAGGTAAATCAGAATATTGTCGTGGTGCTTTTTAACGGAAGACCGCTTGATCTCAGAAAAGTGAAAGCCCTTGCAAAGGCAATTCTGGTGGTATGGATGCCGGGCACGGAGGGTGGAAATGCCATTGCGGAGGTACTTTACGGAGAGACATCGCCAAACGGGAAGCTTCCTATGAGCTTTCCTTATGCGGTAGGACAGGTTCCTGTTTTTTACAGCGAGTTTCATACGGGCAGAAGAATGGATCCGGATCACCCCGAGAATCGTTTCCAGTCCAGATATATGGATATTCCCAATGAACCCTTATATCCTTTCGGATACGGACTCTCATATGCGGAATTTTCTTATTCCGATGTAGCTTTAAGCAAAACAGAATTAATAAGAGGCGGCGAACTGAAAGCATCTGTTTTGCTTAAGAATGTAGGGAAAAGCAGAGGCGGCGAAGTTGTTCAGATGTACATCAGAGACGATGTGGGAAGTGTGGCAAGGCCGGTCAGAGAGTTAAAAGGATTTCAAAAGCTGTGGCTGAATGCGGGAGAAGAAAAAGAGGTTTCCTTTACAATCACAGAAGATATGCTGAAATTTCATGATATTAACATGAACAATATTGCGGAAGCAGGGAAATTTACCGTTTTTATCGGCGGTGACAGCAGGACACAAAACCAGGCAGAGTTTGTCTTGAAGTAAAAAAGTAGCCTAAAGTTTGGAATAAAAGGGAAAATAGAATGGGTAGTGAAAAAAGAAGACTGACAATCGGTGTATTGGTAAGCGGAATTACAGATGAATTTACGAAACTGATATGCAGGGGAGCCATGCAGATGGCAAAACAGATGGATGTAAATATTGTGGCGCTTCCCGGAAAATATATTGACAGAGATGTATCCCACAATCCTGATCTGATGTATGAATATCAGTTTAATACCGTATTTTCCTATGCCAAAAAGGAAAATGTGGATGCGATCATTGTAGCCGCGGGTTCTATCGGGTGTTTTGCCTCCAGGGAAAATATTGCACAGATGATGAGAATGTTTGATGGAATTCCCTGCGTGATGGTCTCCTACAAAATGGATGGATATGTCAACGTATTATTTGACAATTATACCGGTATCAAAGAGGGTATTGATTATTTGATCGAAAAGACTGGCTGCAGGAAGATCGGTATGATAGGCGGGCGCCTTGATAATACAGATGCGGCGGAAAGAAAGAAGGCGTTTGAAGATACGCTTGCGGCGCATGACATTGAGCTTTCTGAGAAAGCTTATGTAAACGGAAACTATTCCAGGGACAGTTTGGAGGTTTCGAAAAAGCTGCTTGATAACAATCCGGATCTGGATGCTGTGTTCTGTGTCAATGATGACACGGCTTTCGGACTTTATGAGGAACTGAACAGACGAGGAATACAGATCGGAAAAGATTTTCATGTCCTTGGATATGATGATGTTGTAATGGCAGCCAAGATGAATCCTTCTCTCTCTTCTGTGAGAGCAGACGGAACGGTACTTGGCGAGGAAGCCCTCAAAATGGCAATCAGGCTTGTGCATGGTGAAGAGGTGGAGAGCAAAGTTTTGCCTACCAAGTTTGTAAAGAGAGATTCCATCGGCAACGGATATCAGGAAAAAGATGAACAGAGGAGCAAACTTTTAGAGGAGTTCACTGAAACTTATTTTGATGATATTTTTTATCGCTGCAGGCATGAAAAGCTGAAGGAGAAAATGCAGACGTTGAAGGCTTCCTTTCAGAAGCTGATTAATACCTTAATCCTTGTCTATGATAAGGGAGATGATTCTCCGGAAAATTTCATGGAAATCCAGATGGCACTTGGAAACTTTTTAAACGAAGGAGCTATCGAACACGCAGATGTCAGCAATCTTTTAAATTGTTTTGAAGGTATTTACCGCACGTTAAAGAGCATATTGCCTGACAGGGATGCAAGGTTCAAGCTCCAGGATACTTTTTCAGCCATATACAGGAGAATTATCAGAGCTACAGATGTTTATATCGGTAGGATGTCGGCTAAGCAGGAGGAGGAAAATTACTCCATCAAAATGTTTGTCAGAGATGTATTGCAGTTTGAGAAGGGGAATGATTTAAGTTATACCTCTCTTCTGGGAAATCTGGAATGGCTGGGAATCAGAAATGCTTATGTATATATTTTCCGTGATCCTATTATGCATCTGGTGAGGGAGCAGTTTGTTCCGCCAAAGTATCTGTATTTAAAGGCGGTTTTGAAGGACGGGGTGGTAAGCTCGGTGCCTTCCCTGAGACAGAAGGTTTTTCTCAAGGATCTTTTCGACAATGATTTTATTGAGAAAGACACGAAGTATACTTATGTATGTCTTCCTCTGTTTTCCAGCGAAATGTTATACGGAGTTTTACTCTGTGATTTGACGGAAGAAATTTTTGTAAACGGTGAGTTCCTGATTAATCAGATGAGTTCGGCGGCAAAGATGATCACGCTTTTGAAAGCAAATGAGCAGATTCAGCAGAAACTGGAAGAAAGCCTTGCCGTGCTTAAAGAAAATAATCTTGCTCTGGATACCCTGTCAAAATCTGATGGTCTTACGGGAATATTGAACAGAAGAGGTTTCTATACAGAAGCAGAAAAGCTGATTGAGGAGAACCGGAAAAGCGGCGGAAATCTGCTGGCAATTTATGTGGATATGAACAATCTCAAGATCATCAATGACAGATATGGGCATGAAGAAGGAGATTTTGCACTGAAGCTGATCAGTGATATTCTTTCCGATGAGATGAAGGATGTGGGCATTGCAGGCAGAATCGGTGGTGATGAGTATGCCTGCATCATGAAATATCAGCCGGCTGATGACGGCGAAGGTATTCTGAATAAAATTTATAACAGATTTACAACATTTAATGAAAGCAGTGATAAGCCATATAATGTTACGGTTTCCGCAGGAGCTTCCCTGATCGGTGCGAAGGATGATATCACATTGAAGGAAGCACTGACTCAGGCAGATGAAAAGCTGTACGAGGTCAAGAAATTCCGAAAGAAGGATGTTGCAAAAAAATAAGGTATAAAATGCCTCCATTTACAGATACTAGGATTACGACAATCTTAACGAATCTGATAAATGGAGGAATTTTTTATGAAGGCAACAGGCATTGTGCGTAGAATAGATGATCTGGGCAGAATCGTGATCCCAAAGGAAATCAGGAGAACGCTTCGGATCAGGGAGTCGGATCCGCTTGAAATTTTTACAGACAGAGAAGGGGAGATCATATTAAAGAAGTATTCCCCGATTGGTGAGATGAATACCTTTGCAAAGCAGTATGCGGAAAGTCTATGCCAGGTTTCGGGGCATGTGGCGCTGATTGCGGACAGAGATCAGTTCATAGCGGTATCGGGTGGCTTTAAAAGTATTCTGGGGAAGTCCTTAAGCAGAGAACTGGAAGAAAAAATCAATAACAGGGAGTTGCTCATTGCGTCTAAAGGAGATAAAAATTTTATTCCCCTTACGCAGGAGGGCACAGACGGATTTATTCATGAAGCAATCAGCCCCATTATCTGTGAGGGGGATGTAATAGGAGTAGTTGCTCTTGTCAGCAATAATGAAAAAATAAGAATGGGTGAAGTAGAGCAGAAACTGATTCAGTCTGCCTCCGGTTTCTTAGGAAGACAGATGGAGCAGTAACTTTCAAAGGGAGGTGTTGAACATGATCAGCGCCTTCCTTTCAGAAAGCTCTCCCATTTCGTAGTAATCTTTTCCGGTTCCGTTGATACGGGATAGGGAAACGGCACGATTCGCTTTCTTGGGACTGTCGCTGATAAAGGCAATGCCTTCTTCAAAGTATTCTTCATCCAGTTCAGGATCATCCTCTTCCTCGTAAAAAGGATCAAACATAAGAACACTTTCCTCATTTATCCCCGTCAAAAGCACGTAGTGAGGCACCTCTAAATACAGGCGAAGGACAACTGCCCCGCCTTGTTTCAAAGCTTCCGTGATCCGGCTGCCGGGAGTAATGGTGACCTCTTCGCCTGATAAAACATTACAGCTGATAGGGAAGTTCCTGATTTGACCGAAATGGTTGAGCCAGTCAGCCATAAAAGTGACAGCAGAAGGAGATGTGCCCTGTTTGCACAGTTCTCCCGTTTCATTATAAGTATCCATGCAGTAGAGCATGATAAATTTGATCATTTCAGGATAAATTTCTTCTCTTTCAAATAAATAACGGATGCCGTTGATGATAGATACGGGACCGCAATCATATTCCGATGACTGATAATTTAATAAATTCTTCATGGAAAATTCCTCTGTACGATTATTTAAAAGTATAGTAAAATAAAAAACTGCAAAGCGCAAGATTTTATGATTACTTATTGACATTTGTTTTTGCTGAAAGTATAATTAAGCCACTATCTATATAAGAATACTAGGAAATAGATGGTGTAAGGAGGAGAATAATGAAAAAAAGAGTTGGTAAATTTATCAGTCTGATGTTTACGACAGCAATGGTCCTTTCCCTGGCAGGCTGTGGTTCATCAGATTCAGCGGAGAGTGCTCCCGCAGAAAGCAGCACGGAAACAACTGCTTCCGGTGAGGCAGCAAACAGTACGGAAGAAAGTACGCAGACAACTGCTTCCGGAGAGAAGATTGTCAACATAGGGGTAACGGATTCCCTTGGAAGTATCAACCCCTTTGTCATTGATCAGACATTCATTAACAAATACGCGGTAGATCTTCAGTTTCTGCCTCTGGTTGAATTTGATGAGAATGTGAACTTTGAGTATATTCTGGCGGATTCCATCACCACAGAAGATAATAAAAACTTTATCGTGCATATCAATGATGATGCTGCATGGTCGGACGGTAATCCCATTACGGCTTATGATGTAGAATATTCTTTTCTTCGTCTGGCGAGTCCAATCGTAGCAAATGCCACTTTGGTTTATAATGTCTTTGAAGGTGTAGGCGACGACGGATTTGTGGAAGAGGGCGCTACAGGCGTTTCCGGCGTGCAGGTCATTGACGATAAGACCATTCAGTTTACCACAAAAGAGCCTATGTCGATGATCACATTCCAGAGTGCTTATGCATGCTACCTCCACACGATGCCGAAGCATGTGATCGAAAAGTTCAGTGAAGCGGAGCTGACAACGCAGGATTGGTTCAATCATCCCGATGTGGTAAGCGGACCTTTTATGGTGACAGATTATGATACAGATCATTATATTTCTTATGTAGCCAATAAAAATTATTGGAAGGGCGCACCTAAAATTGACAAACTGAATATTAAAATTGTAGATTCCAGTCAGGTTTATTCGGGACTCCAGTCAGGAGAAATCGATGTAACACATCATACAATGACCAATATTCCTCAGGAAGATATGGAGAGTATCGAAGCGCTTGACAATGTAAATGTTGTTTATGGGTCACCTGTAACAAATCAGTCCGTATTTATTCAGACTGAGAATATTCCTGATGTGCGAGTACGTCAGGCACTGGTATATGCGATTGACAGACAGAAGATTGTTGACGAATTGCTTAAGGGACATGGTGAGGTTGTGGAAGGCTTCCTTTCTTCTGCAAGTCCTTATTATGATGACAGCATTACTCCTTATGGATATGATCCGGAAAAGGCAAAAGAACTGCTTGCAGAAGCAGGATGGGATGGCTCTCAGACACTTCGGTTCTTCGTAAACTCCGGCGACGGTACTTTTGTAAATGCTGCACAGGTGATGGTAGCTCAGTGGGCAGCAGTGGGAATCAAGGCGGAGGTTCAGACAGTTGACCTTGCTACTTTGATGAGTATGGCAGGCTCCACAGATTATGATCTGTTCGCAGTTCAGTACACCTATCCGCCTATTGATCCATCTGTTGATATTGCATGGCTTCTTTCCGGCGCGGAAAGCTGGACCGGTTACAGTGATCCTTCTATTGACGAAGCACTTGGTGCCGTAGGGACTACTGAGGATACAGCAGGTCTGAAGGAGCTCTACTCTACGATTGATAAGAAGGTGCAGGAAGATGTACCCATGTTCTCCGCTTACATTATCAGCGCACAGGGTGCAGTCAGCAAACGCCTTACGAACGTGCATGCCAATGTATATGGATTTTTCAATAACATTCAGGAATGGGATGTTGTAGAATAATGATAAACAGAGAACTTTTGAAATACCGCAGGCCGGGTGCGTACCGGTCTGTGGTATTGTCTCGTAATAGAAAAGACAAGTGAGGAAAACGATGTCGCATTTATTGGAAGTAGAAAATCTTACAACAGTTTTTCAGGGAGATTACGGAACAAGTACTGCTGTGGATCATGTCAGCTTTCATGTGGATAAAGGAGAAGTGGTCTGCATTGTAGGTGAGTCCGGCTGTGGAAAAAGTGTGACCAGTCTGTCTATTATGGGTCTCCTTGCAAGAGGTGGATCTGTAAAAGAAGGTACGGTTTTGTTTGACGGTCAGAATCTTCTTTCTCTGACGGAAAAGGAACTGGACAGGATCAGAGGAAATCAGATGACGATGATCTTTCAGGATCCGTTGACATCTTTAAATCCCGTCTTTACGGTGGGCAATCAGATTACAGAGAGCATCAGAACTCATTTAAAGCTTTCAAAGGAAGAAGCGGCAGTGAGGGCGGAAGAACTGCTTGAGAAAGTGGGAATGCCGGATGCAAAGAGTGTTATGAAAAAATATCCTCATACGTTGTCGGGAGGAATGCGTCAGAGAGCCATGATTGCCATGGCCCTGTCCTGTAATCCCAAGCTTTTGATCGCGGATGAACCTACTACGGCGCTTGATGTTACCATTCAGGCACAGATCATGAAGCTTTTAAGGGAGCTACAGCAGGAAAACGGCATGTCCATTATACTGATCACTCATGATATCGGTTTGGTGGCACACATGGCTGACCGGGTAATTGTCATGTATGCAGGTCAGACGATAGAAGAGGCTCCGGTAAATGAAATATTCAAAACGCCCAGGCATCCTTATACGAAAGCACTTCTTGATACGGTGCCAACCATTCGTGACACAAAAGACAGACAGCTTGTCTCCATTCCGGGAATGGTTCCGGAGAATTATGACAATATGAGCGGATGTCGGTTTGCACCCCGCTGTAAGTACAGAAGACCGGAGTGTGATAATCCGCAGAAGGATTATGAGTTTGGCAGTGGGCATACCGCCAAATGTATTGTGATGAAGGAAGGGGGAATTTCATATGAATAATGAAAAGAATTCCCCGCTTATTCAGGTAGAGAATTTAAAAAAATATTACCCCATAAAAAGCGGAATCATTACTCACACAACAGGTTTTGTCAAGGCAGTGGACGGCGTCAGCTTTTCCATCAGGGAAGGAGAAACCCTTGGCCTTGTGGGGGAATCCGGATGCGGCAAGTCCACCATAGGAAGACAACTGGTAGGACTTGAGAAACCAACTGCCGGCACCATCTATTACAAGGGCAGAAATTTGAATTCCCTGAAAAAAGATGAAATGAAGCAAATCCGTACATGTCTTCAAATGGTTTTTCAGGATCCCTATTCCTCTTTAAACCCAAGAAAACACATTTATGAAATTCTCGCAAAACCTATGCTGTATCACAGAATTTCCACAAAGGAGACGGTGGAAAAGGATATCGTAAGAATTCTTGATATGGTAGGGCTTTCAAGGAATGTACTCGGCAGATATCCCCATGAGTTTTCAGGAGGACAGAGACAGAGAATCGGTATTGCCAAGGCTCTTTCCTTAAATCCTGAGTTTATTGTGTGTGATGAACCCGTCAGTGCCCTCGACGTATCCATACAGGCACAGATTTTAAATCTGCTTCGCAGCCTGCAAAAGGAACTGAACCTGACGCTTCTTTTTGTGGGGCACGGACTGGGGGCAGTGAATTATGTCAGTGACAGAATTGCCGTCATGTATCTTGGTAAAATTGTGGAAGTGGGAGAGGCAAAAGAAATTTTTAATCATCCCGTTCATCCCTATACAAAAGCGCTTTTAAATGCGGTTCCGGTTCCGGACCCATCAGAAAGGGAAGAGGGAAAAGGAATTTTGCAGGGAGAAATCGGAAGCAGTATCAACCCTCCTTCCGGATGTCGTTTTCATACAAGATGTCCTTATGCCACAGAAATTTGCAGGCAGAGAGAACCGGTACTTCAGGAGACGATACCGGGAAGCGGGCATTTTGCTGCCTGTCCGATTATTATGGTAAACCACGGCAAGGAGGATGAGAGATATGAGTAAATACATTTTAAAACGTATTTTGATAGCGATTCCCGTGCTGATCGGCATTACCATCATTGATTATGCCATCATGTGCCTTGCCGGAAGCCCTCTTGAGATGCTGAAAGGACCAAGGGTGTCGGAGGCTGCAGTGGAGGCAAAAAAGATTGCCCTCGGACTTGATAAGCCCTTTTATATCCAGTATTTTGTCTGGCTGGGGCAGCTCCTTCACGGAAATCTGGGATATTCCGTAAAGTCCTATCAGCCTGTCAGCGAAATGATAAAAAGCCACCTTGGGCCAACCCTGCTTCTTATGGGGGTGTCTTTGATCGTCAGTCTGATCATGGCTGTACCGGCAGGAATTTACAGTGCCATTCACCAGTATTCCAAGGGTGATTACACAGTGGTTACCTTATCCTTTCTGGGAAGCAGTATACCCGGATTTTTTCTGTCGCTATTGTTGATCTATCTGTTTACGATAAAGCTGGGATGGCTTCCCTCAAGCGGAATGACCACTCTTGGAACCGACGGAGGCTTCCTGGATGTGGTAAAGCATATGATTATGCCGGTGCTGGTGCTTGCCACGTCTATGGCAGGAAGCAATATCAGGTATATCAGAAGCGCTGTACTCGAAATCCTTCAACAGGACTATCTGCGGACGGCAAGAGCCAAGGGTATCGGGAGGTTTAAAGTGATATATAAGCATGCTCTCCGCAATGCCCTGGTTCCTATTGTGACAGTGATTGGCATGGAAATCCCGATGCTTTTCGGAGGCGCTGTTATCATTGAGCAGGTTTTTTCCTGGCCCGGACTGGGACTTATGACCATGAGCGCTATTATCAGCAGGGATTATCCTGTGATCATGGGCGTCTGCCTGCTTTCTGCGATCGTTGTGTTGATTGCCAATCTGATTACAGATATTCTGTATGCGCTGGTGGATCCCACGATTACGTTTGAGTAGACAGGAGGAACGGCATGGGAAAGGAAAAGCAGATAGAAAAGAAGTTCAGAAAGAAAAAGAAATACAGTGTGGATACAATAGATGAGGGAAAGCAGAAGGATATCGTAAGCGAGAGTTATCTGCAGACAGTTTTCAGGCGCTTTAAGCGTCACAAACTTGCTCTGATCAGTCTTGTGATCGTGGTGATTCTCGGCCTTGTAGCGCTGTTTGCACCGATCATCGCCCCTTATGATCCCAATGAAATGGTGGGGCCTTTCAGCGGCGCACCGGGAAAAGGATTTCTCCTCGGCACAGATCAGATCGGAAGAGATGTATTCAGCAGGCTTCTGTATGCCATGAGAATTTCCCTGCTGGTAGGGATTATGGCTACCCTGATTTCTACGGTCATCGGAGTCATACTTGGTCTTATCGCGGGATATTTTGGAGGCGTGGCCGATATGATCATAATGAGATTTACGGATATGGTCATGTCCTTTCCTTATATTTTACTGGTATTGGTAGCGGCAGCTATTTTTAAGCCGGGTTTATGGAGTATCATTCTGATCCTGGGTTTTGTGGACTGGCCGGGAATTGCAAGGCTTGTAAGAGGCAATGTGCTGAATCTGCGAGAAACGAATTTTATCAAAGGCAATCTTGTGGCAGGAATGCCTCTTAGGCATATTTTGTTTTCGGAGATTCTTCCCAATACGGTAGCACCGATTTTGGTGTATGCCACTTCAGTTCTTGCGTTATCCATGCTGGATGAAGCGGCATTGAGCTTCCTCGGTATGGGAGTTCAGCCTCCTACGGCAAGCCTGGGAAATATGTTAAACGGTGCAGAGTCTCTGACTGTGCTGACAAAACAGCCCTGGCTCTGGGTGCCGCCCGGAGTGGTGATCGTGGTGCTGGTTATGGCGATCAATTTTATCGGAGATGCGCTGAGAGATGCACTGGATCCGAACAGTAAAGGATAGTAAGGCGGTGAAAAAGATGAACAGTCTTGAAGAAAAATTGAGAGAATATTTTGAATGGTTTCATAGACATCCGGAATTGTCCTATGAGGAATACGGGACAACGAAAAAAATCCGGGGAATTTTGGAAGAAGCAGGTGTGGAGATATTGCCCTGCAATCTCGAAACAGGACTTGTGGCGATCGTTAGAGGAGAAAAAGAGGGACCGGTCCAGGCACTTCGATGTGATATTGACGCATTGCCTGTCCGGGAAGAAACCGACCTTTCCTATGCCTCTGAATTTGAGGGAAAAATGCATGCCTGCGGGCATGACTTTCATATCACTGCCGGAATCGGCTGTGCCATACTGTTAACGGAAAGAAAATCGGAGTTTACAGGAACAGTGAAGATCATTTTTCAGCCTGCTGAGGAATCCTCGGTGGGAGCCCTCAAGATTTTGGAAACAGATGTCATGAATGATGTGGAAAGAATATGGGGATTTCATGCGGATCCTACAAATGAGACAGGATATGTGGGTATCAGAGAGGGGTATGTGGCAGCTGCCGCAGATCGTTTTCTGGTGACCATAGCAGGAGTTGGCTGTCATGGCGCCCATCCGGATCACGGCGTGGATCCCATTCCGGCGGCGGCAGCCATGATACAGGCATTCCAGACGATCATTACCAGAAATGTGGATGCGTTTCATCCGGCGCTTCTGAGTGTGACCAGAATAGAAGCGGGACAGACCTGGAATGTGATTCCGGAGACTGCCGAATTGGAAGGGACTGTGCGTACCATGAACAGGGAGGACAGAGCTCTTGCGGAAAGGCGTATGAGGGAGATCGCACAGTCCACAGCACAGGTCTATGGTGCCACGGCGCAGTTTCAGTGGTTTTCGGGATCACCTGCTGTCTATAATGACGGTGCAATGGTAAATCATGCAGTGAGAACAGCCCAAAAGCAGAAATTACAGGTGGTGCCGGAGGAAAGCTCCATGGGAGGAGATGATTTTTCCTTCTATGAGGAAAATATTCCGGGCTGCTATATCAAAATCGGCACAGGAAAAGGTCCGACCATTCATCAACCGGGGTTTAGGGTGGATGAGAGAGTGCTTTTACCTGCAGTAGAATTTCTGACTGTGCTTTTTACAAATAAATAAAGAGAAAATTGCCTTCATAAACGTAAAAACGTTCATAAATAATACGGAATTCGCTTGACTGCAAACGGCACAGATGATATGGTTAATATGTGAATTATAAGAGAAGTGAACCTGCGGAGAGATTTTCATAATTTGTATTAACCATTGTTTGCAGAAAGGTGATGAATATGAATAATGACAAATTGATTCAATTAATTTATGATGATATGCAGGAAATGAAAAAACGACTTGACGGGATGGATAAACGTTTTGACCGTCTGGAAAACAAGGTTCAGGATAATACGGATGCTATCAGAAGAATCAATCTCCGGATTGAGAATGAGATCATTCCGAGCATTGGCTTTATCGCCGATGGTCATCTGGATTTGAACCGTAAAATGGACCGTATTCTGGAAACCTTTGAGAAGAACGAAAAAGATAAGGAAACCTTAACACTTCGGCTTAACCATGTAGAAGGAGAAGTGGGGCGTTTGAAGGAAAAGGTTGCAAAGCTTGCATAGTATAAACAAAAACAAACGAGGTGCTGCGAAAAGGCAGCACCTCTTATTTTTTTATATGTCAGCTCATCTGATCCAGCAACTGAATTTTTGTATCATATAGTTTCTTTGATAAATCCACATATACCTTGTGAGGATTGACAAAACGCTTTGTCTCATCCCACAGGGTATCCTTTTCTTTCTCACAGTAAGCTCTGATATCCATGGTCTTTGGAGATTCGTAACAGCATTCCCCTTTTTTGAAAATCGGAACGGGAAGCTCGCGGAGTGTAAAACTGCCGGCGGGAAGCTTCGTCTTCTTCCAGGGTTCCAGAGGATCAAAGAGCAACAGGGGTTCATTCTCTGAGAACTTTTCCTCCACCAGACAGATCAAATCTGCCTTGATTTTGCCGCTTTCCTTATCATATACACGGTAAACGGTCTTATTGCCGGGGTTGGTAACCTTCTCGGAGTTCTCGGAAAGCTTGATCTTGGGGATGAATTCACCTTCTTCATTCATAATGGCAGCCAGTTTGTAAACGCCGCCGAAGGCAGGATTGTCTTTTGCCGTGATCAGATTGGTACCCACACCCCAGGAGGTAATGGCTGCTCCCTGTGCCTTTAAGCTTTCAATCAGATATTCATCCAAGTCATTGGAAGCGGAGATTACCGCATCGGGGAACCCTGCGTCGTCCAGCATTTTGCGGGCTTTCTTGGAAAGATATGCCAGGTCTCCGCTGTCCAGGCGGATTCCGTAATAGGTGAGAGGAACTCCGGCATCTCTCATTTCCTGAAAGACGCGGATGGCATTGGGTACACCGGATTTTAAAGTGTCGTAGGTGTCTACCAGCAGAATGCAGGCAGAAGGATAAATGTCAGCGTAAGCTTTAAATGCGGTATATTCATCAGGGAAACTCATAATCCAGCTATGAGCATGTGTGCCCTTGACGGGAACATCAAAAAGCTGTCCGCAGAGCACATTGGAGGTACCGATGCAGCCACCGATCACTGCGGCTCTTGCACCGTAGATACCGGCATCGGGGCCCTGGGCTCTTCTGAGACCAAACTCCATGATACCGTCTCCCTTTGCAGCATAGCAGACTCTGGCAGCCTTGGTGGCAATCAGACTCTGGTGATTGATGATATTTAAAATAGCGGTCTCCACAAGCTGTGCCTCCATGATGGGGGCTACAACCTTCACAAGCGGTTCCCGGGGAAAGATAACGGTTCCCTCGGGAATGGCATAAATGTCACCGGAGAACTTAAAGTCAGCAAGATAATCGAGAAAATCCTTTTCAAAAATACCGAGACCGGAAAGATAGTCAATATCTTCGGCGGAAAAGTGAAGCTCCCTGATATAGTTGATCAGCTGCTCGAGCCCTGCCGCAATGGCATAACCTCCGTCGCAGGGATTGTTTCGGTAAAAAGCATCAAAAATAACGGTTTCGTTGCGATCCTTGTGTTTGAAATAACCCTGCATCATGGTAAGCTCATAGAGATCCGTGAGAAGGGTAAGATTTTGCCTGTCCATAAGATATTCCTCTTTTCTTTCATTTGTTACAGTGTACAACGAATCAGAAGAACTGACAAGAAGACAGAGTAAAATTAGGTAAGAAGTCTTGATAGAACCATATATGATTTTGTACAATAGTAATGGAGTAATGTCATTATATATGAGCGGCATTTGAAGGGGAGAGAATACAATGCTTACCAGACAAATGATTAAGAAGTATGCGGGAAGTGTTTCCTACGGTCGAGGACTGGATATATATGAGAGCGGGCAGGTTCTGTCTATGGAAGTGGAAGAAGATGATGGCGGATTTTATGAGATTCATGCGAGGGTAAAAGGGAGTGGCAGGAAGAGCTATTTGGTGGATATGGGATATGATCCGTATGAAGAAGAACTGATATCTGTCAGCTGCGAATGCCCTGCATTTTACAGCTATTCCGGAATCTGTAAGCACTGTGCGGCAGTACTGATTGCTTTTGAATCATCCGAATATAACAACTATTATTTTGGAGAACCGGAGGAGAATCCTTTTTACAGACAACTCTCCTTTTTTGAGGAAACTACTCCTAAAAGAAGAAAAACAAAGCAGACAACATCGTCAGTAAAGAGGCTCCTACAACAGCAGATGAGCCGGAAAGGTCTGATGTTGTCAGTCGGAAATGCCAGGGAACAGATAAAGCTTGATCCTTATCTGACCTGTACAAAGGACAATATTTCGTTGGAGTTCAGGATAGGGAATACGAGAATGTATGTGATAAAGGATATCTATGAATTCTGTGAAAATATGAAGAGTGAACAGAAGCATTACTATGGAAAAGAGCTGGATTTCAGACATACTATGTCAGCTTTCGATATTGAGTCCCAGAAACTTGTAAAATTTATCTTGAACTGGGCAAAGCAGAATGAGGAGAGGTACAGCGAATATCATTACTATTACAATTATGGATATAACTACAGTACAGGACACAGTAAGATCAGAGCGATGGCACTGGATGATTTGGAATTGGAAGACTTTTTGGAGGCGGTGGGTGACAGAACCTTCATCGCAAATATGAATGGAACCGGTGACAGGAAATACAGAAATACGGATGAAAAGCTAAAATTTGTTCTGCAGATACAGGGAGAAGATCAGGGAATAAAAATAACGGCGCCAGATCCTTTCTGTTATCACGGAAGGCGATATGATATTTATTTTAAGGACGGACTGGTTTACAGAGAGGAGAGAAATAAACCGGAATTAGTCAGTGAGTTTATTACCTGTGTCGAGGAAACTAGCACAAAGGAGGTCTTTGTTGGCAATGAAGATATCTGTGACTTCTGCAGAGAACTTTTGCCTGCTTTAAAGCAGGTTTATCAGTGCAGAGAAAAAAATTTTGATTCCTCTAAATACGAAGCACCTAAGGCTGATTATGAGATCTATCTGGATGCGCCACAGAGAAATTTTATTACTTGCAGTATACAGGCAGTTTACGGGAATGAAAAATATGAAATATACAAAGTACCGGATGACAGGGGAGTATTTTCGGATCATCAGCAGATAAACAGAAATATCAGCGAAGAAATGAAGACAGGACAAGCGGTCGGGGCGTGGTTTAATGCTTTTGACAGCGAGAAGGGACAGATGGTGCTTGCAGATGATGAGGAGGGGATTTACAGACTGCTGACAGAGGGAATACCGGCTCTTCAGGAACTGGGAACAGTGTATATATCGGATGCGCTGAGGAGAATGAAGGTGGTTTCCGCTCCCAAGGTAGAGCTTGGAATCTCCCTTTCCGGAGAACTGTTGGAACTGAATCTTGTAAGCGATGACATGTCCATGGAACAGCTGGCGGAAATTCTCTCCAGATATGAGAGAAAAAGAAAGTACTATCGCCTTAAGGACGGCAGTTTTGTAAATATAGATGAGGAGAAAATGGGTTCTTTATTTGAACTGAAAGAAACCATGGGACTTTCCGAGTCACAGCTGAAAAAAGGCAAAACTGAGGTGCCAAAGTATCGGGCTCTGTATCTTGACAGTGAAATGGAAGAAACGGCTGGCGTTATTCTTAAGAAAAATGAGGAGTTCAAACAGCTGATTTTAAACATGAAGGGAACAGAGGAACAGAAATATGAAATACCGGCAAGTCTTGAAGAAACCCTTCGGGATTACCAAAAGAAAGGTTTTCAGTGGCTGAAATGCATAGCGGCAAACGGGTTTGGAGGTGTTCTGGCAGATGATATGGGACTCGGCAAAACCTTACAGATCATTGCATTTCTTCTCTCTGAATTTTTGGAAGCGGGAGCTTGTGACAACAGGAGATGCCTGATTGTGACACCTGCATCACTGGTTTTTAACTGGCATAATGAATTTCAGCGTTTTGCACCTGTATTGCCTGTGAAAATGATCATAGGAACAGCATCGGAGAGAAAAGAAATTGTGTGGGAATCAGGTGAGAGGGACATTCTGATCACATCCTATGATCTTCTGAAAAGGGATCTGGACAATTATTCAGGAATCAACTTTTACTGTCAGGTTTTGGATGAGGCACAGTTTATTAAGAACCACAATACGCAGGCGGCAAGAGCCGTAAAGCAGATAAGTGCTGGGCATCGTTTTGCTCTTACAGGGACTCCTATTGAAAACAGGCTCAGTGAGCTTTGGAGCATTTTTGATTATCTGATGCCTGGATTTCTTTACAGTTATCAGCGTTTCAGAGGTGAACTGGAGCTTCCCATCGTGCAGAACGGGGATGAGAAGACCACGAAACAGCTTCAGAAGATGATAAAACCATTTGTGTTAAGAAGGCTGAAAACTGATGTTTTAAAAGATCTTCCGGAAAAACTGGAGGAGAATGTTTTTGCCAAAATGTCTGGGGAACAGCAAAAGCTTTATGATGCACATGTGAAACGAATGAAACTCTTCCTTGATAAACAGACGGACGAGGAGTTTAAAAATTCCAAAATACAGATATTGGCAGAACTTACGAAACTGCGGCAGCTCTGCTGTGATCCTGCCCTCATTTATCGGGACTTCTATGAGGATTCGGCCAAACTCACCATGTGTATGGATCTGATCCAAAATGCCATCGAGGGTGGGCACAAAATACTTTTGTTTTCACAGTTTACATCCATGCTAGAAACCATTCAGAAAAAACTTGCTGAACAATCTGTTTCTTTTTATGCATTGACGGGGGCAACTCCAAAAGAAAAGAGAATAGAGCTTGTGGAAAAGTTTAATCAAGATGAGACAAACGTATTTTGTATTTCATTGAAAGCCGGTGGTACAGGACTGAATCTGACATCCGCAGATATTGTGATTCATTTTGATCCCTGGTGGAATCTGGCTGTTCAGAATCAGGCTACCGACAGAGCTCACAGGATCGGTCAACAAAATGTGGTTACCGTATATAAATTGATAGCAAAAGGAACAATTGAAGAAAATATCATAAAGCTTCAGGAAAAGAAAAAGGAACTTGCGGATAAACTTCTGTCAGGTGAGGACATGGGAACAGGAAGCTTCACGAGAGAAGAATTGCTGAGTATTCTGGGGTAAAATGTGATGATTCAGCCATATATTTTTCAAAATATATGGCTGAAAGGATATCAGAAGTAGTCTGAAAAATATGGTTTCTCAACCGGAATCAGTCTCTCCAGCCAGGTCAGCATATAATATTCCGTCTTGATCTTTTCATGATCGTAAAGGTAGGAGGGACGTTTATAGCCCATCAGCATGGCAGTCAGGGTGTTTACGGTAAGTTCCACTACATTGATGGACTGGTTATCTTCCACCTGCTCGCAGATTGTTTCCCCGTCATGCCAGGAAACCATGTAATCGCCTTCGTTCCAAGGTGCCATCTCATCATGCACCTTAAAGTGAATTTTGAAGTCTTCAGGCTGTACCTGATAAGGGTAAAGCAAAAGGAAATCTTTTACATTCACAATACGTGCCATAATATAGGGAGAGATGGTCTCAGTGATCTCACTGTCCTCAAAAAGATAGGCCATGGGCTCGCCGGAATAGTTGTCTCCCTGCACCTGATCGATCATGGAAAAATGAGCGCTGATATAATTCCAGAGTCCGTAATTGGCTTCGATATTTAAGTATACCATTTCCTTTATGTGAAAAATGTCATTGGCAATGTAATAGACTACATATCCCAGAGGCTTATGATCTTTGTTGTAATAGACGGCGGCTATCATATCGTCGTTGTCCCAGCGCCAGTATTCCTCCCAGGATAAATTGTCACGGATCAGACACCCGTGGCGCTGGAGGGCAAAATAGGAGTGTACATTGTGATAATCCTCGGAATCAAGGCTGACGCGCTCCACCATGCCATCCACAGGACGTGCTTTGGGAAGCTGAGTGTCTTTTACGGTAAAGGTAAGCTTGTCGGAGACGATCTCCCATCCCATTTTCCGATAAAAAGGAATGGAATAGGGATAAAGAAAAGAAATTTCCATTTCTTTTTCATGCATATAGTTTAGCGCATGCCTCATCAGGGAATGGATCAGCCCTTTTCCTGTATATTCAGGGTAGGTGGCAACTCCCGTGATGCCACCCATATCCATGATCTCATCATGAATATTGACCTTCATACTGTATACCACGATCATGGATGCCAGCTTATCCTTGTAAAACCATCCAAGCACATAGGCCTTTTCCAGAATAGGCCGCTTGGCGTACTTGATCTCTTCCTGCTGCCATCCTGTCTGAAACAATTCATAGGAGGTCACCTGAAAAGCGTATTGGAGCAGCGCATTGAACTGCTCTAAGTCACTCTTGTCAAGCTCCCGCATTTTAAAGTCACCGTTTACCTCAATATAGTGATAGGAATCTTTTTTTGTACTCATTGTAATGCCTCCTTACCGTATTTTACATCAGAATGTATCGTGAGTAAAGAACTTGCACCTGCCGAAAAACTGTGCTAAAATTTGCGCCGGAATTCCGGTATAATTGGATCCGGTTTTCCAATTTCTCATGCGAGGTATGAATCATGAACCAGGTAAAAAAGACCTATTGCCGTATATTTCAGAAAGCTTTTCATTTAGTAATTCCCATTTTACCTTACCGTCAGCCAAAGAAGGTGGAACATCTTGCGGATATTCCTTCCATTTTGAAGGAGAAAAGAATTGACCGCATTTTGATCGTGACGGACCAGGGAATCCGAAGCCACGGCCTCCTTGATCCGCTGGAAAAAGCGCTTCGGGAGAATCGTATATTTTATGAGATTTATGATAAAACAGTAGCAAATCCCACCACAGATAACGTGGAGGAAGCGAGAGAACTCTATCTTTCCAAGGAATGTCAGGCACTGATAGGTTTTGGAGGAGGCTCCAGCATGGACTGTGCAAAGGGTGTAGGTGCCAGAATTGCAAGACCGAAGAAAAGCCTGGGACAGATGGCAGGTATCCTGAAGGTCATGAAAAAACTGCCGCTTTTTATTGCAGTACCCACCACGGCAGGTACCGGCAGCGAAACTACGCTGGCTGCGGTCATCACGGATGCACAGACCAGGCATAAATATGCGATCAATGATTTCCCATTAATCCCTGATTATGCGGTGCTGGATCCACAGATCACTGTCAGCCTTCCGCCCTTTATCACGGCGACCACCGGAATGGATGCGCTGACTCATGCGGTGGAGGCATATATCGGCAACTCCACTACCCGCGAGACAAGAAAGTATGCGCTGAAAGCCGTGGAACTTATTTTTAAAAATCTTGACAAGGCCTATCAAAACGGAGAAGATCTGACGGCAAGAAAAAATATGCTGGCGGCTTCCTACTATGCGGGCTGTGCATTCACCCAGTCTTATGTAGGGTATGTTCATGCGGTAGCCCATTCTCTGGGTGGACAGTATAATGTTCCCCACGGCCTTGCCAATGCAGTTTTGCTGCCCTGTGTACTGGAAGCTTACGGGGAGAGTATTGATGAGAAGCTTCACTGCCTTGCCATAGCAGCGGGGATCGCTGACAGAGAAACCCCTGCAGGGCAGGCGGCAGCAGATTTTATACAGTCTGTTAAGGACATGAAAAGGCGCTTCGGCATCGGAGATAAAATAGAGGAAATCCGTAAGGAGGATATTCCGAAGCTGGCCCGCTATGCGGACAAAGAGGCAAATCCGCTGTATCCCGTTCCCGTACTGATGGATGCAAAGGAACTGGAGCTTTTTTATCATATGTTACTGGAGGAATAGAGGATGGAAGCAGAAGAAATAACTGCTCTGTGGTATAGCGGATTACTCCTTCCACATTTAGTCGTTTGGTATAAATACCAAAAGTAGCGTTACATCAAGGCATATTGACATATACCTGTACTACAGAAATTTATTCCATAGCAACTGTATCAGGTACTAATAAATCTATTCCCATACGATACAGATTCATTGCTCCTATGCGATCATCATTAGACTTGTAACCACAGTTCTTACAGGAAAACAGATGTATCTTCTTGTTGCGGTTAGACTTCTCAGTATGTCCACACTTAGGACAAGTCTGGCTTGTATGACCATGACACAGTTACATAACGGTCATTAACCAGTACTTTTTCGGTTGCAGACCTTATACCTGTTAAATCTTCAAGAACAAATAAAGTGCCTTCAGGATTACTGGTTGCGAGTGCCTTACTAATGCAGTGATTAACATCATGCATCCAACGGTTTTCTCGCTGACCGATAGTCTTTAATCTGCGCCTTGAAGATGGTGTACGAACTTGTTGCAACTGTTGGCGAAGTGCTTTGTAGTGTCCTCGTTTTTGTTTGATGGCATTACCATCATAGAAATTTGTTTTACTCTTACTATCGTAAGTGGCAGCTATAAAACGAATGCCTCTATCAACTCCGACAACATTAGAAACTTCGGACATGGTAAGTTCGTTAACTTCATAAGTAACAGGTATATGTAAGAAAAACTTACCATGCTTAAAAACCAATTTGGCAGTACCAAACTTACAATTATCATTGAAGTATTGGTCAAAACCATTTTTATAGAATTTAACCTTAATGCGACCATCAAGTGTATTAACTGAAAATACATCATTTGTTTCATTAATGGAATAATCTCTATTCCATACAAGGTCTAATTGAGGAAGTTTAAAAACTGGTTTAATCCATTCAGATTGGTTTTCTAAAATAGTTTTATACCTAGCAATTACAGTTCTCACACAAGATACTGCCATTTGAGAACGAAGTTCAAAAACTTCACGAACCTGATAATAAGTGTTTTTCTGTACGCTGTAACGACTAAGATTATGAGTTTTATATATGTATTCAGAAACATAATTACAGGCATCACAATAAGCCTTCATAGTAGAGCAAAGTATCTTCTCGTCAGAAGGATTAACTATTATTTGAAGTTTTGCTGTAATAGTTTGCTGCATATACAAATCTCACTTTCTTCACCAAATATATTATAGCATATACTTTGGCGAAAATAAATATTAAAAGAACCGTCGCTTAATCGGGTATTCCTACACGACTTACTTGCGTTGAAGTCGGGGCATCCTGTCCTGCGGCTATGGTGAAACCGGTCTCACCATGAGTGAGATCACCTATATGCAGAAGCATTTGAAAAAATTTGCCTCGGAAAAAACGGTACCTACGCCTCTTGCACAGTTCCATGCGAGAAGTTATAAAAAGCCTTCACCCTATGGTGTGGTGCTTGTCATGAGCCCCTGGAATTGCCCCATCCTTTGGCGCTATATGTTTTTGCCGAGGACAAAGCCGTGGCGAAAAAAGTGATTGATCACTGTGGCTTTGGCGGCGGATGCATCAATGACACCATTATCCATCTGGCTACCAGCGAGCTTGGCTTTGGAGGCTTTGGAGAGAGCGGAATGGGGGCTTATCACGGGAAGAGCGGTTTTGATACCTTCTCTCATTATAAAAGCATCGTGGACAAAAAGACATGGCTGGATCTCCCCATGCGCTATCAGCCCTATCGGAAGCTGAATGAGAAGCTGGTAAGGTTTTTCTTAAAATAAAGTAACTGTTTCTGACAGCTTGTGTTTCATGTTTTTATTTCATTGACATTATACTCCTATAGGAGTATAATATAAACAAAAATGGAGAACATATTCTTATGGTGAAAAATCTTTATCATGGTTCCTCTGAAATCATTGAAAAACCTATATTTGGCTATGGAAAACCATATAATGATTATGGACTTGGATTTTACTGTACCGACAGCCTTGAGATGGCAAAGGAATGGGGCGCAGGCAATGAGCGGGATGGATATGCTAACTGCTATGAATTGGATTGCACAGGATTGCAGATCCTTGATCTGAATGATGAGCAATTCTGTATTTTGCACTGGCTCACGATCCTTCTGGAAAATCGCGAATTTGATGTGCCATCAGGGCTTGCTTTAGAAGCAAAGGAATATCTGCTTCATAAATTTGCAGTGGATTATAAGCAATATGATGCAATCATCGGATATCGGGCCGATGACAGTTATTTTTCGTTTGCCCAGGATTTTATTAACGGCACCATATCTTACAGGCAGCTTAACAATGCAATGCATCTTGGAAAACTGGGGCAGCAGTTTGTCTTAAAGAGTAAAACTGCTTTTGAGCGAATCCGGTTTATCGGAAGCGAGGTTGCTGAGGGCAGGGAATGGTATGCAAAAAAAATGCTGAGAGATAAGTCTGCCCGCCGGGAGTATTTTGACACGGAGCGCAATAAACGACAAAAAGGAGATTTATATATCACACAGATCATAGACGAGGAGATGATGCCGGATGATTCGCGCTTACGATAAGATTTATCTTGAAAAAGCCCGTACCGCTCTGGGGAGAATGCTGGATTTTGCAGTATATGACCTTAAATATGACATTAACTTTTTTTTTAGAATGTTTATCACATCCGGTGTTGCCGCAAGGTTTGAAATAGGTGATTGCTCTCTGCTTGCAGGCATGTCGGGTGTGGAAATCGCCTATGAGGTTCTGGAAAACTCCGGTGTGAATGTGGAACGCATCAGACCAAACTATACGGCAAACCGAAGCAGGGAATACTGGATGGGATGGGCACTTTCCTATTATCAGTGGGAGACTTCACTACATTTTTCGGAGATTGTCAAATATATACCTGTTGAGGAGATTCTTGCACTATATACCCCTTATCATGAAATGGATATACGGCAGTTTTGTGATAAGATGGATGAGATGTATAAAGCAGCCAAACCGGAAACCAATCTGAAGCTTTTCCGCCAGAATGCCGGATTAAGTCAGCGCGAGCTTTCGAAACTGTCCGGTGTGCCGGTGCGCACGATTCAGCAGTATGAGCAGAGACAGAAAAACATCAACAAAGCGCAGGCGGAGTATCTGATCATGCTGTCAGATGTTCTTTGCTGTGAGGTCATTGACCTAATGGAGAAGGTGCAATAGGGATGTTTTGTTGTCAAAATTTCAGCAGACTATTGACAAAGCCTGCACAAATGGTGTACTTTGGAAAAAGTAAAGGCAACGACGAAGACAGTATCTGTTTTTTAAACATCACAGCGAGCCGGAGCAGGTGAGAGCCGGTATCAGTAGAAAAACAGTGAACATCACTTCCGAGCCGCAGACTGAAAGCGACAGCGAGTAAGTTCAGCCGGAATTCCTCCGTTACGGGAAGCCATATTAATCCGTTTTAATTTGTGAGCGGAGCGTATGATGTAAACAGGTGGTTAACGTGGAATTTATCCCTCGTCCTTTTTACGGACGGGGGATTTTTTTCTAGATTGCTTAGTTAGCATTATCAAGATGTTCAGATGATATTTTATGTGAAATGCTTATAGGTGGAAAGTAAGAGATCTCATAAGACTTCCGTATCGCCACAATGCACAGCAAAATCAATTGATGGCGATTTTGGGCACTATGCAAATGAGACTCATAAAAACGTGGAAGCCTTTGCTGAACACGTTTTTAGTTTCTGAGGCTCATTGGAATGCTCAGTGCACATGAGCCGGTGATTGATTTTCTGTGTATTGTGGTATCTGAAATTATAAAAGATTTTTTGCCTGGCATAACAGGAATTGAACATAAACTATCATCTGAACATCTCCAAAAATAAAAAGGAAAGGACGAAAACAATGTACCAAAAAGTAAACTCCGATCTCAATTTCGTGGATCGCGAAAAAGAAGTTGAAAAATTTTGGAAAGAAAATGACATTTTCAAAAAGAGTATGGAAAACCGAAAAGAAGGCCCTACCTATACCTTCTATGACGGCCCTCCGACTGCAAACGGCAAGCCTCATATCGGCCATGTGCTTACCCGGGTAATCAAGGATATGATCCCCAGATACCGTACCATGAAAGGCTACATGGTTCCCAGAAAAGCAGGCTGGGATACCCACGGACTTCCCGTTGAGCTGGAAGTGGAAAAGCTGCTCGGACTTGACGGCAAGGAACAGATTGAAGAGTACGGACTTGATCCCTTCATCACCAAGTGTAAGGAAAGTGTTTGGAAATATAAAGGTATGTGGGAGGATTTCTCCGGCACCGTTGGTTTCTGGGCGGACATGGATGACCCTTATGTAACTTATCATGATGATTTCATCGAATCCGAATGGTGGGCGCTGAAGCAGATCTGGGATAAGGGACTGCTCTACAAGGGATTTAAGATCGTTCCCTACTGCCCTCGCTGCGGAACCCCGCTTTCTTCCCATGAAGTGGCACAGGGATACAAAGCTGTAAAGGAGCGTTCTGCGGTAGTTCGTTTCAAGGTAATCGGTGAAGATGCTTATTTCCTGGCATGGACCACAACACCTTGGACATTGCCAAGCAACGTGGCACTTTGTGTGAACCCTGATGAGACTTATGTAAAGGTGAAGGCAGCAGACGGCTACACCTATTATATGGCACAGGCTCTTCTTGACAACGTTCTTGGTGGCCTTTCCGAGGAAGGCAAGCCGGCCTATGAGATCCTGGAAACTTATACAGGAAAAGACCTTGAATATAAAGAATATGAACCCTTATTTGCCTGCGCAGGTGAGGCAGCAGCAAAGCAGCACAAGAAGGGACATTTTGTAACATGTGACAGCTATGTCACTATGACAGATGGTACCGGTATCGTTCATATCGCCCCTGCATTCGGTGAGGATGATGCCCAGGTAGGACGTAAGTATGACCTGCCATTTGTACAGTTTGTGGATGGCAAGGGAAATATGACACAGGAGACCCCTTATGCAGGTAAGTTTGTAAAGGATGCAGATCCTGATGTACTTGTGGACCTTGATAAGGAAGGAAAGCTTTTCTCGGCACCCAAGTTTGAGCATGACTATCCTTTTTGCTGGAGATGTGATACTCCCCTTATTTATTATGCAAGAGAGTCCTGGTTCATCAAAATGACGGCAGTCCGCGATGATCTGGTTCGTAATAACAAGACCGTAAACTGGATTCCCGAATCCATCGGCGAGGGACGTTTCGGCAACTGGCTTGAAAATATTCAGGACTGGGGTGTTTCCCGTAACCGTTACTGGGGTACTCCTTTAAATATCTGGGAATGTGAGGACTGCGGACATCAGGAAGCAATCGGTTCCAGGGAGGAACTGGAAAAGCTGAGCGGCAATCCTGCAGCGAAGACAGTAGAGCTTCACAGACCTTACATTGATGAGATTACCTGCACCTGCCCTAAGTGCGGTAAGACCATGAAGAGGGTACCGGAAGTAATCGACTGTTGGTTTGACTCAGGTGCCATGCCTTTTGCACAGCATCATTATCCTTTTGAAAATAAAGAACTCTTTGAGCAGCAGTTCCCGGCACAGTTTATCTCCGAGGCTGTTGACCAGACACGTGGATGGTTCTACTCCCTGATGGCAGAATCCACACTGCTGTTTAACAAAGCACCTTATGAAAATGTCATCGTTCTCGGTCATGTACAGGATGAGAACGGTCAGAAGATGAGCAAGAGTAAAGGAAATGCGGTAGATCCTTTTGATGCGCTGGCAACATACGGTGCCGATGCGATCCGCTGGTATTTCTATATCAATTCAGCGCCATGGCTTCCCAACCGTTTCCATGGCAAGGCAGTGCAGGAAGGACAGCGTAAGTTCCTGGGAACCCTTTGGAACACCTATGCATTCTTTATCCTGTATGCCAATATCGATGAATTTGATGCGACCAAATACACACTGGAATATGATAAGCTTCCCGTGATGGATAAATGGCTTCTTTCCAAGCTGAATACGGCTATTAAAGAAGTGGATGATAATCTGGATCATTACAGGATTCCCGAAGCTGCAAGAGTACTTGACAACTTTGTGGATGAAATGAGCAACTGGTATGTGCGCCGTTGTCGTGAGCGTTTCTGGGCAAAGGGCATGGAACAGGATAAGATCAACGCTTATATGACCCTGTACACCGCACTTGTGGAGATCTGTAAGTGTGCGGCTCCCATGGTTCCTTTCATGACAGAGGAAATCTATCAGAACATGGTGAGAAGTATCGACAAGAATGCACCGGAAAGTATCCATCTGTGTGACTTCCCTGTAGCTGACGAGGCCATGATCGACAAGAAGCTTGAGGAAAATATGGAAGAATCCCTTGATATCGTTGTGATGGGACGTGCGGCACGTAATGCAGCTAATATCAAGAACCGTCAGCCCATCGGAACCATGTATGTGAAGGCTCCCCACACCCTTGATGAGTACTTTAAGAACATTATCGAGGATGAACTGAATGTGAAGGAAGTGGTGTTCAAGGATGATATCAGTGACCTCACAAGCTACAGTTTTAAGCCTCAGCTTAAGACTGTGGGACCGAAATACGGCAAGCAGCTTGGCGGCATCAGAGAATATCTGGCAGCAGTGGACGGAACACAGGCCATGAAACAGCTGAAAGCAGAGGGTGCCCTCAAGTTTGAAGTGAACGGCGTGGAAGTGTCCCTTGCCGAGGAAGACCTTCTGATCGATGTGGCACAGAAGGCCGGCTTTATCACAGAGGCTGACAACTATGTCACTGTCGTACTCGATACCAACTTAACACCTGAACTGATTGAGGAAGGCTTTGTCTATGAAGTGATCAGCAAGATCCAGACCATGCGTAAGGATGCTGACTTTGAGGTGATGGATCACATCAAAGTAGCAATCAGCGGTAACCGGAAGATTGCTGACATTGTGAAAGCAAATGAGGCTGCAATCTCCGGAAAGGTTCTGGCTGATGAGATTGTGACGGACAGTGAACTTTCCATCAACAAGGAGTGGAATGTAAACGGTGAAAAGGTCACAATTTCTGTAGAAAAAATCTAAGTAAAATATAGGTTAAATTTGAGGCGCAGGTGCCATTTGGGAGCATCTGCGCCTTGTGATTTATTTTTTTCTGTAGTATAATGGCTTAAAACGTGTGTAAAATTGTAAATAAATGGCATACATAGTTATCAACGAGTGGAGGAGAAAATGATGGCAAAAAAATCTACGCCGCAGACACTTAACTTTGACAAAGACCTGTTCAAGAGAAGTGTATTGTACAACGTGAAAACATTGTATAGAAAAACACTGGAGGAAGCAACACCGCAACAGATTTTTCAGGCAGTTGCTTATGCAATCAAGGATGCAGTAGTTGACAAATGGATGACGACTCAGCAGGAATTTGAAAAGCAGGATCCCAAGACAGTTTATTATATGTCCATGGAATTTTTGATGGGCCGTGCACTTGGAAATAATATTATCAATTTACAGGCATATAAACCGGTGAAGGAAGCACTTGATGAATTGGGACTTGATCTTAATGTGATCGAGGATCAGGAACCTGATGCAGCGCTTGGAAACGGCGGTCTTGGAAGACTGGCAGCGTGCTTTCTTGATTCCCTTGCAACCTTAGGATATGCAGCTTACGGCTGTGGCATCAGATACCGCTACGGTATGTTCAAGCAGGAGATCAGGGATGGTTATCAGGTGGAGGTGCCTGACAACTGGCTTGTGGATGGTAATCCCTTTGAACTGAGAAGACCGGAGTACGCTAAGACCGTAAAGTTTGGCGGTTATGTCAATGTACGTGTGGATGAAAACGGCAGAAGCAATTTCGTTCAGGAAGGATATCAGAGCGTAAGAGCAATTCCCTATGATCTTCCGATCGTGGGTTACGGCAACGGAATCGTAAACACGCTTCGTATCTGGGATGCAGAGGCTGTTGAATGCTTCCAGCTGGATTCCTTTGACAAAGGGGAGTACCAGAAAGCAGTGGAACAGGAAAATCTGGCAAGAAATATTGTGGAAGTACTTTATCCCAACGATAATCACTATGCAGGCAAGGAACTCCGATTAAAGCAGCAGTACTTCTTTATTTCCGCTTCCGTTCAGGAGGCAGTTGCCAAGTATATGCGTAAGCATGATGATATTCGCAAATTCCATGAGAAAGTGACTTTCCAGTTGAATGACACCCATCCTACGGTAGCGGTGGCTGAGCTGATGAGAATCCTCATGGATGAGTATTATCTTACCTGGGATGAGGCATGGGAGGTTACCACCAAAACCTGTGCTTATACCAATCACACCATTATGTCGGAAGCATTGGAAAAATGGCCCATTGAGCTGTTCTCAAGGCTGCTTCCCAGAATTTATCAGATTATCGAGGAAATCAACCGCAGATTTATCCAGAGAATCCAGCAGATGTATCCCGGTAATCAGGATAAGATCCGCAAAATGGCTATCATCTATGACGGTCAGGTTAAGATGGCACACCTTGCCATTGCTGCCGGTTATTCCGTAAACGGTGTTGCAAGACTTCACACAGAGATCCTGAAAAAACAGGAATTAAAGGATTTCTATGAGATGATGCCTGAGAAGTTCAATAACAAGACAAACGGTATCACACAGAGACGATTCCTGCTCCATGGCAATCCGCTCCTTGCAGACTGGGTAACAGCCCATGTGGGGGATGACTGGATCACAGATCTTCCCAAGATCAACAAGCTGAAGGTTTATGCGGATGACGAAAAAGCGCAGCAGGAGTTCATGAATATCAAATATCAGAATAAGGTCCGTCTTGCCAAGTACATTTTAGAGCACAACGGAATTGAAGTAGATCCCCGCTCCATCTTTGATGTACAGGTAAAGAGACTGCATGAATACAAGCGTCAGCTCCTCAATATCCTTCATGTTATGTACTTATACAATCAGCTGAAGGATAACCCGGAGATGGATTTCTATCCCAGAACCTTTATCTTCGGTGCCAAGGCGGCAGCCGGTTATTACAATGCCAAGATGACCATCAAGCTGATCAATTCTGTGGCGGATGTGGTGAACAATGACCCTGCCATTAACGGTAAGATTAAGGTGGTATTTATTGAAAATTACAGAGTTTCCAACGCGGAGCTCATCTTTGCGGCAGCCGATGTCTCCGAACAGATTTCAACAGCAAGTAAGGAAGCTTCCGGTACCGGCAACATGAAGTTCATGTTAAACGGCGCGCTGACTCTGGGAACCATGGATGGTGCCAATGTGGAGATCGTTGAGGAGGTTGGCGAGGAGAATGCCTTCATCTTCGGACTTTCTTCCGATGAAGTCATTAAATATGAAAATTACGGTGGATACGATCCCATGGAGATTTTCAACAATGATCCGGATATCAGAAGAGTTCTGATGCAGCTGATCAACGGTACCTATGCACCTAATGATCCCGACAGGTTCAGGACACTTTACAATTCCCTGCTCAATACGTTAAGCACAGCTAAGGCAGATACTTACTTCATCTTAAAGGATTTCAAGTCCTATGCGGAGGCTCAGAAGAGAGTGGAAGCTGCTTATCGTGATGAAAAGAGATGGGCAAAGAGCGCAATTTTAAATGTGGCATGCAGCGGCAAGTTTACCTCTGACAGAACCATTCAGGAATATGTGGATGAGATCTGGCATCTGGATAAGGTGGTACTTCCAAAGAAAACAAAATAAGAAAAATAATGTTACAAGATAAGCAAAAGAGGCAGAGCCGTTTTGGGCGCTGCTTCTTTTGCTTTGATAAGAGCCGGGCTTATTCCAGGTGCTCCAGCTTCTGATTCATTTTTCTTGCTTCTTTTTTGTAGTACAGATAATAACCGTACCAGATGATAAAGAAGGTGACAAGAGCAATGGCAACAGATAAAAGGATTGCTCCGGGACCAAAGCTTATGGGAATCCAGTTCAGATAGCAGGCAATTGGGAAAAAGACAAGAAAACCGATCCCCATGTGAATGAGTGTCTGCACTTTCCGGCTGAGAGATTCCTTGTCATAAATCAGAGTGGGAACGGAAAAACCGATTCCTACGATCATGGAAGCAATGGCCTGTCTGATAAAATAATCTGCACCCATGTCAAGAAAGCTGTCGCCCACAGTTGCCGCACCGATTATTAAAATAAAAACGCATATAGTACATCCCCAGCAGATACCGCTGATGAATAATTTCATAATTTTCATAAATTAAGTCCTTTTCGTTTGTCGTAGGCGGAAACCCACTGCCTTTAGACGGTGGGAGGGGCCCTGTAAATCTGTAGTCATTAACCTCGGCTTTCAATATACTTTTGTATTGTAACTGACGATACTTCTCCAATACTACAAGCAAAGTATCCGTCTGACCAAAATATCTTTTTCTTCCAATACTGTTTAGATAGAAACGAACTGTATTTCTGCCAAAGGTAGTGTGTTGTTTCCCGCTTTACAATCTTAACGATGTCACAAACCCTATCCGCCGTATCGTAATCTAATAGGAAATGTATGTGGTCTTTGTCCGGTTCCATAGCAATGATTTCGTATCCATGACTATTTGCAATATCGAAAATCCTTTGCTTTACATCATCGGCTATAGAACCTTTGAACAATTGTTTGTGATATTTGGTCACAAGAACTATATGTTCTTTCAGACTATATTTACGTCTATTGTGACGATTATATCTGTTATCCATAAATTCACCTTAAAATATTGATTTTCACTAATTAGTATTGCATAATGTATTTAGCGAAATATCAATAAAAAGGAGTACATCCATGGAACAAATGACTATAACAGCAAAAGTTCAAATAGTTGCAGCTAATGCAGATAAAGTTTTACTTGATGAAACCATGTCTGTGTATCGTGATGCTTGTAATTATGTTTCAGAATATGTATTCCACACACACGACCTGAAACAATTTTCACTTAACAAAGTTTTGTATTCCACTTTACGAGAAAAGTTTGGTCTTAAATCTCAAATGGCTCAGTCTGTATTTAAAACAGTTATTGCTAGATATAAGACCATTCTCGAAAACCAAAATGAGTGGATTCAACCTTCTTTTAAGAAACCACAGTATGATTTGGTTTGGAACAGAGATTATTCTCTAACACAAAACTGCTTTTCTGTTAATACACTCAATGGTCGTGTTAAGTTGCCATATTTCTCTGATGGTATGTCTAAATATTTCGACCATACAATCTACAAGTTCGGTACTGCCAAACTCGTTAATAAGCATGGAAAGTATTATCTTTTCATACCAGTAACTTATGAAGTCGAAGAAAGCAATATCTCCGACATCTGTAATGTTGTAGGTATCGACAGGGGGATTAACTTTGTCGTCGCAACCTATGACAGTAATCACAAGTCTGGATTTGTTAGCGGTAAAGCCATCAAGCAGAAACGAGCTAACTATTCTAAACTCCGCAAAGAACTCCAAATGCGTAAGACTCCATCTTCAAGACGAAGGATGAAAGCTATCGGTCAGAGAGAAAACCGTTGGATGCAGGATGTTAACCATCAGGTGTCAAAGGCACTCGTCACCAACAACCCTAAGCATACACTTTTTGTATTAGAAGATTTGTCAGGCATTCGTAATGCTACAGAGCAGGTTAAAACCAAAGACCGCTATGTGTCTGTATCCTGGTCGTTCTATGACCTTGAACAGAAACTTATCTACAAAGCAAAACAGAACCAATCTTCCGTGATTAAGGTAGATCCTCGTTATACGAGCCAGTGCTGCCCTGTTTGTGGTCACACTGAAAAGTCTAACCGCAATAAGAAGATACATCTGTTTACTTGCAAAAGATGTGGATATAAATCTAATGATGATCGCATAGGAGCAATGAATCTGTATCGTATGGGAATCAAATATCTTGTCGATAGCCAAGTACCTGATACAGTTACAGCAGAGTAAACTCTGCTGTAAAGGGTGCTGTCAACCACCCTATGATGTAACGCCACTGTAGGCAGCAATGCCTATTAGGGGTTTAAAGGTCGGAGGAGTAATCCGTTACGACGACTGGGCAGTTACAAGCCCACTACCTTTAGGTGGTGAGTAGTTGACTTGTATGAATCACCGCATAAGGCTCTTTAATGTCAGCGGAGATATTGATCTCAATATTCAATTTTTGCATCCTCCTTCTTTTTTGTTTGTCGACACTGAAAGAATAGCACAGAATCATTCCCTTGTCATAGATCATGACATAAGAGGCTGACAAGGCAGCATGAGATGCAAAAGGCGTTGTGAAAAAGCACTAAATAGGGTATGATAAACATAAGAGAAGAGGGAAGAAAAACGATATGATATTGTATGGGTAAAAAGAAGGATTGGGGGTATTGTTATGTTAAAAAATGTGATATTTCCGGAAAAACCGGGAGAGGAAGAACTGAAGGCAAGATTAAAGGCTGCAAGGGAAAAGCTTGCCGGGCAGCAGACGCTGATCAAGGAGCACAAGCTTCCCGTGCTTGTCCTTGTGGAAGGCTGGGGAACGGCCGGAAAGGGAAGCGTGATCGGTCAGATGATCCGGAATATCGATCCCAGATTTTTTAAGGTGGCACCTATGGACCAGCCCACTGAGGAGGAAAGAAGAAAGCCGTTTCTTTGCCGCTATTTTACGAAGATACCGGAAGCCGGCAAATTTATGTTTCTGGATTCCGGCTGGATGGATGAAGTTACAAGAAACCGCGTACACGGAGAGATGGACCAGAAGACTTACGAGCAGCGTATCGACAGCATCAGGCGCTTTGAGAGGCAGCTTACCGATAATGGTTATCTTGTTATGAAGCTTTTCTGCCATATCAGCGAGAAAGAGCAGAAAAAGAGGATAGAGGATCTTGTGGAAGACATTGATACCAGATGGCGTGTCAGTGAAAACGACAAGTGGCAGAATAAGCACTATGAAAAATGCCTTGAGGTATTTGACCGCTATATGGAGGATACCAATAATCCATCCGCACCATGGTATGTGATCGATGCCAAGTCAAAGAAATGGGCAGAACTGCAGGCACTTGAAATACTGACACAAGGGATAGAGATCGCTTTGCAGAACCAGAGTCTGGCGGTACCCCTTCTTCAAAATGTATTTCCCCTTGAGAAGGTGCCGAAGCTCTCTGAGATTCCCCTTGAGAATAAAAGCCTTTCCGATGAGGAATACAAAGAGGAGCTTACCAAGCTTCAGAATCATCTGAAGGAGCTGCACAACAGACTGTATCGGAAAAAAGTACCGGTAGTCATTGTCTATGAAGGCTGGGATGCGGCAGGAAAGGGCGGCAATATCAAGCGTATTACGGAAGCACTGGATCCCCGGGGCTTTGAGGTACAGCCGATCGCAAGTCCCGAGCCTCATGAAAAGGCGAGACATTATCTGTGGCGTTTCTGGATGCGTCTCCCGAAGACAGGACATATCGCCATCTTTGACAGAAGCTGGTATGGACGCGTGATGGTAGAGCGCCTTGAGGGCTTCTGCAGCGAGAATGACTGGAAGCGCGCTTACAATGAGATGAATGAATTCGAGAAAGAGCTTCATGACTGGGGCGCCGTTATCATTAAATTCTGGGTACAGATCGACAAGGACACCCAGCTCGCCCGCTTTACCGACCGCCAGAACACACCGGAGAAGCAGTGGAAGATTACGGATGAGGACTGGCGCAACCGCGAGAAATGGGACGAGTATGAGGTTGCTGTTAATGAGATGATCCAGAAGACAAGCACCACCTTTGCACCATGGCATATCCTGGAGTCCGTGGACAAAAAATATGCCAGAATTAAGGCTCTTAAGATTGTGATAGAAGAACTGGAGAAAGTGTTGAAATAAAAATGAAAGCAGCAATTATCGGTGCCAGCGAGGAGGCACTTCACACAATAGAAAAAGCACATGAATACGGTCTTACTATAGTGGCACTGGACGGCAACGGGAAAGCGCCAGGTTTGCCGGCGGCAGATAAGGCCCTTGTGGTTGATATTTCAGATGAAGAAGAAACCATAAGAGCGGTCAGGGAGGAGAAAGCTGATTTTGTGCTGACAGTGCCGATCGGCAGATACCTGACCACTATCGGAGCGGTAAATGATACCCTAACGCTACCCGGAATCAGCAAGGAGATGGCAGTACTCTGCACGGACAAATACAGCTTTCATAAAAAACTTTTCGAGCAGGGATTACGAAAGTGCCACTGCTATGGTGTGGGAAATATTTTGAAGGATGAAATTCAAAATAAAGTTCTGGCAGCGAAACTGGTGAAGGATGAGCTTCCGCTTGCTTTTCCTGCTATTTTGAAACCAAGATTTGGTTCCGGCAGCAGAGGAATCCATATGCTGAACCGGCGGGAAGAGCTGGAATGGGCGCTTCAAGCAGTGGAAGGGGAATCCTATGTGCTGGAGGAATGTATAGCAGGAGAGGAATACGGTGTGGACGGTGCCATGGTGGGCAGTGATTTTCAGATGGTGCTTCTCCGCCATAAAAGGAACACACCTCCTCCCGCAAGACAGGCAGTCGCATATTTCTCTGTGCAGCCTGCGGACCCTTTTTATAAACAGGTGAAAGAGTATATGCAGAAGGTGACAGATTGCCTTGGCTTAAAAGAATGTCTTCTTCATGCAGATCTCATCCGAAGCGAGGATGGCCCTTTTGTGATCGAATTGTCAGCAAGACCTTCCGGTCATAATCTTCATAACCTGTTTACCCCCTTGTGCACCGGTGTGGATGTGGCAGAGGAATACATTAAATATCGCATGGGAAAGCCTTTCTGCTTCGCACCGAAGCACACAAAATCCATGATGATCCATTACTTTGATATGCAGGGGGAAGTAAAGCAGGTGCCGGACCGGGCACAGGTGGAGCAGACGATAAAGGAACTGCAGAACAAAAGCGGGAAAGGACTTTTGAAAATTTCTTTGACAGAGTGGGAATGCCACATAAAAGAAGGAGAGATTTTGCAACCCGTATCTGACGGGCATTCTCTGATGGGAAGAGGATATTTTATTTTAGAGGGCGATGATCAGAAAGAGTTAGCTCTGTGTGCTGAAGAAATCAAAGGTCTGTTCTTTTGATGGAAGGCTTCTTTTATTATTGAGGTAGTAAAAAAGTTGATGATTTGATATACTATTATAAATGGAGGTGCGAAAATATGTGTGATGTAGATAAATATTTAAATATGTTTCACGATATGAAAAAGCTACAGCCAGAGGACACACTTCAACTCGTTATGGAAGCTAAAGATGACGAGGAAAGAGATTTCTTTGAGATGTTAGGTAATTTTTTGTTGCAACAGAAGCAAAAAAAAGTTATTGAGGGGAATTTGTTTTAATGAAGAAATATATTTTGATTGCCGGCGTTAATGGTGCCGGCAAATCTACTTTATACCAAACATTAGATTCTCTTAAGGGTATGAAACGTGTGAATACAGATGAAATAGTGCGAAGTTTTGGAAACTGGAAAAATCCTGAAGATGTATTGAAAGCTGGGAAAATTGCTGTAAAACAGATTAAGGATGCTTTTGATGCGGAGATATCCTTCAATCAAGAGACAACATTGTGTGGTAATAGCATTATGAGAAACATTGAAAGAGCAAAGGCTTTAGGATATGAAATAGAAATTCATTATGTCGGAGTTGAATCCGTGGAGATTGCAAAAGAGAGAATAGCATATCGCGTAAAACATGGTGGACATGGTATTCCGGATGTTGATGTTGAGCGAAGGTATGTAGAAAGTTTTCAAAATCTTAAGCGAGTGATTGATAAGTGTAATCTTTTGGTTTTGTATGATAACACAGAGGCTTTTAATAGATTTGCAATATATAAAAGTGGAGAGTTGATTAGTTTGTCGGATGATGTGCCAATGTGGTATGAAACATTTTTAAAATAAATAGAATTGTCACTTTATAGAGAGTCATTTAATCACGTTTGTTGAATTATGTAATTAGATTTTTATTAGATTGTGGGCTGAGGAATTGCAAATTCCTCAGCCCTGTTTCTTTAAAAAGCAGATGTTTTCACAGTGGGAAGGGAAGCCAGATTATTATTCTCGGAATCATCCGGGATGGATTTCAAATATTCAGTTTCCTTCTTGTGGGCAACGCCTACACCTTTGATCTTTCCGGCTTTTGCGAGGGAAACACCCTCCTCCCGGCTGACAATCCGGTCATCAGATAACTGGTAGCCGGAAATGCGGCCTTTTGATTTCACCAGACCTGTAATGGAAACGGCATCGGGATCCGGCGTGGGTATTTCGTCTAAAGCTGCTTTCGGAAGAGCAGCGGTTCTGTTTTCATTCATAAAAATAATCTCCTGTTTTACTGAATTTTTTCTTAGTATAAACAGGAGATTATTCTATTATACAATTCCTATAATCAAAAAATTTTACTTTCACTCTGTCATATTTCACAAAATTAATGATTGGCGATTTAGGGCACGGTGGAAATGAGACTCATAAAAACATGGAAGCCTTTGCTGAACATGTTTTTAGTATTAGAGGCTCATTGGAACGTATCGTGCACATGAGCCATGAATTAATTTTGTGAAATAAAAGAGATGAAAAATATAATTATATTTCATCCAATTCCTTAGCTATCCTCATAGCACCTTTCCCATCCACCAGCTGTCTCATAGTCTCATGGGCAGCCTTCCGTTTCTGAAAATTTCCCGACATATCTGTCACAAAATCCATAATCCTGTCAAGTGCTTCTTCATAATGCTTACGAATATCTCCTGCACAGGGGATGGCTCCTGCCTCATCAAAAGCTTTGGTAGCTGTCAGCTGATTGTCTGCCAGACAAAAGCTGATGGAAGGAACACCTGCGGCACATAGCTCGTACAGGGTAGTTCCGGCTGCGGAAACAGCAAGATCACAGCTTCCCATAAGAGAAGCCATATCGGCTACATTTTCGTGAAGCTGAAGGAAAGGAAGTTCAGAAGCAAGCTGATAGAGCTTATCCTTATCTTCATTCAACCGGCCGATCACGATATGAAGCTGACAGAAATCCATGGAACTGTTTGCCCTGAAAGCCTCAATCAACTTCAGACAGAAGTGATAAGGGTCACTTCCCCCTGTTGTCACCAGAATATTGGAAACCTTGTCACGGCAATCGGTGTGCAGATCGGTAAACTGTCTGCGAAGGGGTGTATAGGAAGCGCCAAGCAGTGTATGGGCTGCGTTCCGATAGGCGGCTTTGTAGGAAGGCATTTTGCTTTCCGGTATCACATCATAATTGATCACAAGATCAGCAGGATAGTCAAAAAGCTGCAGGTCGTCAAGATAGGCCACTTTTGCGGCAGTTCTTACGGCAGACAGATAATGCTCCGTCACATAATAGGAATCCAGGAAGAAAATCTGCTCGGCCTGCCCGGCCTCGTTCAGCATGCCAAGAACTTCAGTTAATTCTTTTTCCGGGTCATCATAAGATGCAGTTTCCAAAATGCTCACAGGAAATCTGCAGGCAGGATCAAAGCTCTGCAAAAGCGCTTCACTTTCCCGATCGGAAACGAGAAAGCAGACCTTCATGCCAAGGGAAAAACAGGCATCGGCAATAGACAGGCATCTCATAAGATGCCCGGTTGCGATATGGCTGTTGCCGTCTGTTCTGAAATAAACTAATCGATCAGTTCCCATGCAAGAGGTGTTCCTTTCTTTAAAAAGTGCTTTGCTTTTTTGCCCAGCACCTGCTCATAATACATGGTGTGAAGCCCGTTGCCGGGGCGGATGGAGCGTATATTTTCGGGAGTGAGAATTTCCCCTTCCTGAATATCCTTTACCACAAAAAGAGAACGGGAACCTTCGTGTTCCAGCTTCTGGGTGTCCGTCAGAACATATTCACTGCTTCCAAGAGCCTTTTCCAGAATACGGATTTCGTCCACCATCTGCTTAAATTCTTCCGGCTCCATGGAGAAGGCGCTGTCAGGACCGCCGTCAGCTCTGCGGAGCGTCAGATGCTTTTCCACCATTTTGGCGCCTAAAGGAATCGCGCCCGCGGAGACGATGGTTCCCATGGTGTGGTCGGAGATGCCTGCAATACAGTCATAGGTCTTAGCCAGAGTGGGAATGACCCTTAAATTTACCGCCTCATAGGGAGTGGGATAGGAGGAGACACATTTGAGAAGAACAATGTCCTCGTTCCCTTCCTCTTTGCAAACGGAAAGAGCCCGCTCGATATCCTCCGGATAGGCGATGCCTGTGGCAAAAATCATGGGTTTATGAAGCTTTGCAATCTTGCGGATCAGAGGAATGTCATTGATCTCGTAGGAGGCGATCTTGTAAGCCGGTACTTTCATCTGTTCGAGAAAATCCACGGAGGTAAAGTCAAAGGGAGAGGAGAAGCATAGAAGGCCCAGCTTGTTTGCTTCCTCCATCAGCTTTGGCTGCCACTCACAGGGCGTATAGGCTTCCTGATACAGCTTGTACAAGGTGGTGCCGTCCCAGATGGTTCCCTCATTGATCTGGAAACATTCGTCATCGCAGTCAATGGTGATGGTATCTGCGGTATAGGTCTGGAGCTTTACCGCATCGGCACCGGCCTCCTTTGCCGCGTGAACGATTTCCAAAGCTCTGTTATAATCCTGATTATGATTGGCTGAGATTTCTGCCACAATAAAAGCGGGCGCTCCCTCACCGATCATTCTGTTACCGATTTGAAAACTCTTGTTCATCTACATTCCTCTCAATTCTTTGCTTTATGCATCCCTGCTTGCAGTGATATAAAGCCTACACTTCCCAGTGATGTTTTTGCAGATACTCCTTATTCCCCCAGGGCTCCCTTGCCACGAACAAGGTTCCGTCCGTCTTTTCCACGATGACGGCGGGAAAATAATGAATGAAAAGGGGATTCAGACACATGGTGTAGCCTCCGGCGGTGTCATAGATGATCTTATCCCCGGGAATGAGAGCGGCATCATCCGTGATCTCAAACAGCCTGTCATACTCCATACAGGTGGCACCGCAGATCCACTGTGTTTTCTCTATGTTTCTGACACTCTTGTCACTTACATATTCGATATGATGAGGATAAACGTGTCTGGTAACCAGAGGATTTAAGTTTACCCTGCTTCCGTTTGTGACAATGAATTTTCGTCCCCTGATATCCTTCACATCAAGCACTTCCGTCTCAAAGGTGGTGGCTCTTGAAATCAGAGAGACACCGGGTTCTGCAATCAGTGTTGTCTTTTCTTTATCAAAATAACCGGAAAGTACCCGGCAGATTTCCTTAAAATAATCGCGGTAGTCCGGTTTGTCATCCCTTCCGCCAAAATAGCCGCCGCCCATATCGATATAGTCAAGGGAAAGCTCATATTCCTTTGCAATTTTGACCGCCATTCCTGCAAGGGCGCCGTAAACATGTACCGTGCGGGACTGGGTGGAGGAATGAAGATGAAGACCGCCTACCTTTACATTGGGAAGAGCGCTTAATCTGTCGATGGCAGCCTTCAGAACACCGTTTTCGTAGCAGTAGCCGAAGCGCCCGCCTTCCTCTTCCACAAGCTCCTCATCAGGGCACATGACAGCAATGTCGCAATTTACCCGAAGCCCAACGCGAAAGCTCCTGTCAGGATACAGACTGCTCAGCTCTTCCATCCAGGAGAGCTCGTCATTGGAATCAAGATTCACATAGCCTCCTGCGATCAGGACAGTCTCGAATACTTTTTTATCCTTTATGGGACCGTTGTAAATAATGTTTCCTGAAGAAAAACCGAGGCGGTGAACAAGATCATACTCCGTAGCGGAGACCACCTCCGCATAAAAGCCCTTTCCTTTTAAATAATAGAGAAGCCAGGGGAGGGAGTTTGTCTTGACGGAATAGCCCATGACGAAATTCTCGCCCCAGTTCGCTGAAAGGGCGCTTTTCAGCAGGTTGATATCGTATAATAAATCCTTCTCTTTGATTCTGTAAAAAGGAGTGTCTGTTGTCGTTTTATGATTCATAGTTTGCTTCGGCCTTTCCATGATTTAGTCTCTTATATTTAATCTCAGCGATTTCCCAGTCTTCCGGGGTGTCAATATCCTGTACTTCCATCTCAGAGAGCACCAGGGGAACCAGCTTTTCCACATCCGTGGTACCGGCTTTCATGAAAGGAGTGGTGCGGCAGGCATAGAACTGACCGCAGTCATGGTAAATCTTCTGAAGGTCCTGGCTTCTGGCTGTGGCATATTCCGGAAACTGGCGCTCCACAAAGCCCTGCTCATTGACGATTAAGCCCCGCTGGGGCGGATAGGAGAAGGGAACCACCGGCATCACCGAATCGGCGGTCTCTAAAAGATCCATGGCATCCTTCAGCCGTTTTCCGGTAAGAAAAGGAGCGGTGGGATAGATGCAGCAAAAGGCTTCAAAAAAGAACCCTCTTTTTTCGTATTCCTTCAAAACCTCCATGATCACATCGTCGGTGGAAGCATAATCTCCCGACATTTCCGCTGACCGGAAAAAGGGAACGTTTGCTCCGGCGCTCCGTGCAATTTCGGCAATCTCCGCATCGTCTGTGGAAACCATGACCTCGTCGAAGGCCTGTGATGCGAAAGCAGCTTCGATAGAATAGCACAGGATCGGCTTCCCGCAAAATTCCTTTATATTCTTTCTCGGAATCCGTTTGCTGCCGCCTCTGGCAGTGATGATTGCAAGTTTTTTCCCGTTCATGACAGCGCTCCTTAAAAATCTCTTAATATCACCAATTATACACTATAATTCGTTGCAATCAAATAAATTTCTGTGCTACAATGAGCGCATGTGAGTCAGGCCGCCTGCGAATTGACTTCCGGTATCTGACTGAAAGAACGAAAACGGGGAAAATATATTATGAAGAAAACGAAGGGGCGTATTTATATCTGCCACACTTTTTATCATGCCTATATTGCCTGCCTTAAGGAACTAAACAGGGACAAAGAAAAGTGGGGACAGGCATCCCTTATGCTGAGCAGTATGTCCAATGATTTCGGAAACCTGAAGGAGCGGGCAGAAAAATCCGGTCTTTTCAAGGAAGTAATCCCCTTTGATGAAAAGGAGGAAAGCTTTTTCCCGGAGCTTTCAAGGCTCCACAGGGACAGAGGAAATCTGCTTTCAAACATGATTCAGAGAATCCGTTTTACCAGGCGTTTCGGAAAGCTTCTTGAGCCATATATTCCGGTGGATCTCAGGCAGTATGAGGATATTTATGTGTTTTGTGATTCCGATCCTATCGGGTATTACTTAAGCACCCACAGGATTTACTATCATGCTCTGGAGGACGGCCTTGACTGTATCAGATATTATGATACGGCACGTTTCGACAATCGCGGTCACTTTGGACTGAAGGCGTGGATGGCTGCCCACAATCTTATTTTTATCCAGAATGGGTATTCCAAATACTGTATCGATATGGAAGTGAACGATATCTCTGTGCTGCAGTATTCCTGCCCCAAGTATATCGAAAAGCCCCGCACACAGCTGACGGAGCATCTGGATGAGGCGGCAAAAAGAATATTGACTGAAATTTTTATTGCAAACAGGGAAGAACTGGAGGAGAGCCTGAAAGCGGGAAAAGGAGGCGGACACCGGATCCTGGTGCTGACGGAGCCCCTTTGCGACCTGGAAACAAGGAAAAAAATTTTCACAGACATCATCGAAGAATATCAATGGGTAGACGGGGAAAAAGCTCTGGTGTTGCTGAAACCTCATCCGAGAGATGTACTTGATTATAAGAAACTGTTCCCGAAGCATATCGTGCTTGACAGTAAATTTCCCATGGAAATCTTAAATTATGTGGAGGGGCTTTCTTTTGACAGGGTTGTCTCCGTGTTTACGGTGCCGGATGCCATCCGCTTTGCAAAAGAAAAGGTGTTCCTTGGAGAGGATTTCATGGACAGGTATGAGGCGCCTGAGATTCACAGACAGAACGAGCAGATTTACTGATGGTTTGACATTCCGGCCCACCATTCGCAAATTGATTTATCAATACAACTATGATAAAATATAATGATATATTTTGTACAAGGATAAAAGGATATTATGAAAAAAATCTTTAAAAAGTTGATGATATTGCTGGACAGAAAGCAGAAGCAGAAGATGATCCTGCTTGTCTTTTTGATGCTCATCGGGGCAGTGCTGGAAACGCTCGGTGTTTCCATGATCCTTCCTGTGATGAACGTAGTCCTTGAGAAAAATGCAGTACAAAGCCACAGATATCTGCAGGTGATCTGCGATATCTTCCACATCGGTTATGATGACACGAGAACGCTGATGATCTTTGTCATGACCGGTCTTATCGTGATTTTTGCGGTCAAGAATATCTTTTTGTTCTTTCAGCAGAAGGTGCAGCTCAAATTCGTTTATACCAACCAGTTCGCCACCTCCAGAAGAATGATGATCAACTTCATGGAGCGCCCTTATGAATATTACCTGAATGCGGATACTTCCGTGATTCAGAGAAGCATTACTTCGGACGTCAACAATATGTACGGTCTGATCCTTTCCCTTTTGCAGCTTGTCAGCGAGGGAATTGTCTTTGTCTGCCTTGTGGCGGTAAGCCTTGTGACGGATGTGGTCATGAGTATCACGGTAGCGGTGCTGCTTGTGGCGGCGCTTCTGATCATCAAGTGTGTGTTAAAGCCTATTATGCGCAAGGCCGGGGAGGAAAACCAGGATTACTACAGCGGACTGTATAAATGGATCGATCAGTCTGTAATGGGGATCAAGGAAATTAAAATAGCCAACAAGGAAAATTATTTTATCAATGAATATGCCAAGTGCGGCGCCGGTTATGTGAATGCGGTGCAGCGGTATAACCTTTACAATGCCACACCGAGACTTCTGATCGAGACTGTTGCCATTGCAGGCATGATCCTCTATGTGATGATCAGCCTTTTGCAGGGAGCCAATGTGGAGGAGATCATGCCGCAGATCGGTCTTCTTGCGGTGGCTGCCATGCGTCTCATTCCCTGCGCTAACAGGATCAACAATCATCTGACCTCCATCTCCTATTTTGAACCCTTCTTTATGGGGGTTTCCGACAATCTGCAGCAGGAGATCAGAGATGAGAATATTGATTATGACGAGGCTTCCTATCAGAAGAAGATAGAAGTGGAAAAGCTTGAAATCAAAGAAAAGATCGAGCTGAGAGATATTGTATATAAATATCCCAATACGGAGGTGCTTATTTTTGACCATGCCGATATGGAGATTCCCATCGGAAAGAGCGTGGGTATCGTGGGAACCTCGGGTGCCGGCAAGACCACCGTTGTGGATATCCTGCTTGGACTGTTGCGGCTGCAAAGCGGTGAAATTCTGGCAGACGGCGTGGAGGTCAGGGATCATTATCAGTCCTGGCTGAAAAATATCGGCTATATTCCCCAGACAATATTTATGATTGATTCCACCATTCGAAAGAATGTAGCATTCGGATATGCGGATGAGGATATTGATGATGAAAAGGTATGGCGTGCCTTGAAGGAAGCGCAGCTGGATGAGTTTGTGAGAGGACTTCCGGAGGGTCTTGATACCGGTATCGGCGAGAGGGGCATCCGCTTATCCGGCGGACAGCGCCAGCGTATCGGTATCGCAAGAGCATTGTTTGAGGATCCCGAGGTGCTGGTGCTTGACGAGGCAACCTCCGCCCTTGACAACGAGACGGAAGCAGCGATTATGGATTCCATCAACAGACTCCACGGAAGAAAGACATTGATCATCATTGCCCACAGATTACAGACCATTGAAAAATGCGATATGGTTTACCGTGTGGAGAACGGTAAGGTGGACAGAGAGCGCTAAGGAAAGGAGCATCCGGTGACAGGAAGAAAGAGACTTGCAAATATTGAATTATTGAGAGTTCTTGCCATGGTCATGGTGATCACCCTGCACTTTATGCGGGAATCGGGCAGTCTTCTTGAGGCATCTGCTCTTTTTGGAGTACCTGCTACTAAGTTTCTCGGTACTTTGCTGGAGGCCCTCTGCATTGTGGCGGTGAATGCCTATGTGCTGATCAGCGGATATATGGGAAGCGAGGGAGATTTTAAGCTTTCCAGGGTGATTACCTTTCTTTTACAGATCTGGTTCTATGCCCTTTTGATCCCGCTTGTACTCACCTGCTTTTCGGTGCCAACGCTTGCAAAGGAGCAGGGAATCTACGGCATGGTGCAGTATCTTCTGCCCATTGAATCCGATACCTACTGGTTTGCATCCTCCTACTTTTTCCTGATGCTTTTCATGCCGTTACTAAATGAGGCGGTAAAAAGACTGGAAAAGAAGCAGCTTCAGATGATCCTTGCAGGGTTACTGATTTTTCTCTGTCTTGTCAAAAGCATTTGTCCGGTGGCACTTCCGTTAGACAAGTACGGCTATGATCCTGTCTGGTTTCTCTGCGTTTATCTGACCGGCGCTTATCTGAAAAAGTACGGTGGCGGAATCCTGGAGAAGAGAGCATGGAGCGTTTATGCGGGGAGCAGTCTTTTGCTCTTCCTGATAACGGTTGGTTTATGGTATGGCTTACGGTATGTTCCCGGTGCCGCTTATTACTTTACGGTGCCCTTTCACTATAATTTTGCCTTATGCCTGACAGGGGCGATCGGACTTTTTTACGGGTTTACAAAAATCGATATCAGGGAAGGAAAAATGGCAGAGCTGATCAGAAGAGGTGGCAAGTACAGCTTTGGCATTTATTTGTTTCATGAACATCCCGACCTCAGGTACCGGTGGTATCCCTTCCTTCGAAATATCCTTAACCCTGCCGGAAAAGAAGGTACAGGATGGTTCTTTGCAGAACTGATTTTCAGTATCGTGGTGCTGCTGCTTGCAGGAATACTCATAGAATGGATCAGAGACCTTTTGTTTACCTTTCTTCGGAAAACAGGAAGGAGCGTTTATGCAGAAAGAAAATAACAGCGCAGAAAACTACCTGCAAAAGGTAACAGAAATTGTATTTCCCCTTGTCCTTTTGTTGTTTCCGCTTCTTAAGATCGGACAGGGAGTAGATCTTACGGATACTCCTTACAGCCTTGGCAATTACCGGTTTTTTGCCGGGACGGAAGGTGTTTGGGTGATGGCCACCTTCCTTTCCAATGTGGCAGGCTTTCTTCTGACAAAGCTCCCCTTTGGCACAACCATGATCGGCATGAAATGTTATACTTCTCTTCTTGTCAGTATCATGGCACTGTTCGGATATCGCTTTTTTAAGACAAAGATGCCCGCATGGGTTGCTTTCCTTGGAGAGATGGCAGCCATCGGTTTTTGCTGGTGCCCCACCGCTATTTTATATAACTATATGACCTATTTCTTCTTTCTGCTGGGAGCGGTCTTTCTGTTTCGAGGACTTGCAGGCAGCAGGCCCGTCTGGCTGTTTATCGCAGGCGTCTGCCTTGGCCTTAATGTGTCCGTCAGGGTTCCCAATGTTCTGGAGACGCTGCTGATCGTGACACTCTGGTATTACGGGGCAAGAAAGAAAAAATCATTTGAGAATATTGCAAAAGAGACAGGACTTTGCGTGGCGGGCTTTCTTGCTGCCCAGGCTGTCATGTTCCTTGTGATGAGTCTGCTTTACGGCTTCGGAGCCTATGGAGAAATGATTAGCGGCCTGTTTGGCATGTCGGGAAGCGCTTCCGACTATACCCTTGGTGAAATGCTTCTTTCCATTTTGTCGGCCTACGGAAAGGGCTTTCAATGGATGCTTTATATGCTTCTGTGTATTTTGCCGGGCATCCCTTTCTTTATGATAGAGAAAGAGAAATTCCCGTTGCTCCGCAAGGTAGTGTACTGCCTCTGCATCGGATTTCTCTTTTTTGTGCTCTACAAATGGGGCATGTACAATTTCCGCTATTATCAGAAGGAGTCGGGACTTCAATGGGGCGTGATCTTTTTGATCCTGTCCATTGCCATCAATATCTGGATGCTGAGAACCAAAATGATCGATGATGAGTGGATGTTAATCGGCAGCATTTCCCTTGTCATGATCCTGATTACGCCGCTTGGCAGCAACAATTATGTCTGGCCTGCGCTGAACAATCTGTTCTTCACTGCACCGGTTACCTTCTGGATGGTTTACAAGTTTGCCAGATGGGGAAGGGAATATGTGGACAGCACGGGAAAGGTACCCTTTTTCCCGGCAAAAGCCATGATTTCTGCCATGGTGCTGGCTTTCTTTGTTCAGAGCATCGGACTTGGATGCTTTTATGTATTTCTGGACGGGGAGGACGGACAGAAGCGGACCGGCAGAATTTCGGAAAATCCGGTGCTTGAGGGTATGCACACCACTGACTTAAACGGGGAGACCTTAAGTGAACTCAGCAGTTTTCTCATAGAAAATGAATCCGAATACGAAGGGAAAAAGCTGATCCTTTACGGAAACATTCCGGGGCTCTCCTACTATCTTGACAGGGCTCCCGCTATTTTCACGAGCTGGCCGGATCTGGATACCAACAGTTTTGAAAGGCTTGATCAGGATCTGAAAGAGCTGACGGTAAACATCCGGGAAAAGGGGGAGAGCAAACCTCTTGTTATCTTAAGCAGTTCCTGTGAGGAAAATCATCTTTCCGATGGGAAAGATGAGAAGCTTTCTCTGATCACAGCCTTTATGAAGGAAAATGAATACAGTCAGGCTTTTGCAAATGAAGCCTACGTTGTTTATGAATAAAATGCTGCAGGCAAAGGGCGTCCAAAGTGGGGCGCTTTAGAATGGAGGAAAAGATGATTCGTTTCAATGTACCGCCTTATACAGGAAAAGAAATGGAAAATGTGAAAAAAGCAGTGGAGAGCATGCACATCTGCGGTGATGGGGAATTTACCAAAAAGTGCAATGCGTTTTTGGAAAAACAGACAGGTGCATCAAAGTGCCTCCTTACTACCTCCTGCACCCATGCCCTTGAGATGGCGGCACTCCTTTGTGATATCAAAGAGGGGGATGAAGTGATCATGCCCTCCTATACCTTTGTCTCCACGGCAGATGCCTTTGTGCTGCGGGGAGCAAAGATCGTGTTTGTGGACATTCGTCCCGACACCATGAACATTGACGAGAATCTGATTGAGGATGCCATCACGGAAAAGACGAAGGTGATCGCTCCGGTGCACTATGCCGGCGTGGGCTGCGAGATGGACAAGATTATGGACATTGCGAAAAGACACGGCCTTAAGGTGGTGGAGGATGACGCCCAGGGTATTATGAGCACCTACAAAGGAAAACCCCTGGGAACCTTCGGAGAGTTTGGCGCTTTGAGCTTCCACGAGACCAAGAATTACAGTATGGGTGAGGGCGGAGCGCTCCTTTTACGGGATGAGAGCTATATTGAGGCAGCAGAGATTCTGCGGGAAAAGGGAACCGACAGAAGCAAGTACTTCCGCGGACAGGTGGACAAGTACCGCTGGCAGAATTTTGGCTCCTCCTATCTTCCCAGTGACATGAATGCCGCTTATCTTTACACCCAGTTTGAGATGGCAGAGGAGATCAATCAGGTGAGACTTGCCAGATGGAATCAGTATTACCGGTTGCTCAGCCCTCTTGCGGAGGCAGGAAAGATAGAGCTTCCCTATGTGCCGAAGGAGTGTGAGCACAATGGCCACATGTTCTATATCAAGACAAAGGACATGGAGGAGAGAAGTGCACTCATCGATTTCATGAAGAAGAACGATGTTCTCACTGTCTTTCATTATATTCCCCTGCATACGGCCCCGGCGGGCATCAAGTTTGGCCGCTTCCACGGGGGGGACAAATACACCACAAGAGAGAGCGAGAGGCTCCTGCGTCTTCCCATGTTCTATCAGCTGAAGGAGTCCGAGGTGGATTATATTGCAGGAAAAGTAAAGGAATTTTATGGCGTTTAAGGAATTTTTAAAAAAGCATGAAAATTTCATAGGAGCGGCCCTTCTTATTCTGGTGATCCTGAGCGTTACCGGGATCAGATATGATTATTACTTTGACTTAAATGATGATGTGCTGATGAAGGATATTCTTTCCGGTGTCTACACCGGCACGCCGGAGGGCCACAACATTCAGATGCTCTGGCTTGTAAGTGCGTTTATCAGCGTTTTTTATCGGATCATCAGGGGACTTCCCTGGTACGGGATATTTTTATGCGCCTGTCATTACGGAAGTCTGTTTCTTGTTGTGCACAGAAGCCTTTCCTTCTGTCGTAAGCGGACCGGAAAAGGGATGCTTCTTTTGACGGAAGGCGTGCTGATCATGGGATTGTTTCTGGATCATCTGGTATCGGCACAGTATACGGTAACCTGCACCCTGCTTGCAAGTGCAGCGGCATTTCTGTTTCTGACAACGGATATTACCCTTCCTGTAAAGGAGTTTCTTAAGAAAAATATCGGAACGGTTTTGCTAGTATTTCTGGCATATCTGATCCGCTCCGAAATGTTGCTCCTTGTGCTTCCCCTGATCTGTGCGGCAGGCGTGATCAAATGGGGATGTGAAAAAAAGATTTTCGTAAAAGAGAACTTTATCAAATATCTGACGGTGATCGGTGCCATTTTACTTGGTATCTTCATCGGGCAGGTGAGCCACAGGATTGCTTACGGCAGCGATGCGTGGCGCACCTTTACAGAATACTTTGACAACAGAACGGAGCTTTATGATTTTCAGGTCCTTCCGGACTATGAAGAGCATCAGGCCTTCTATGAGAGTGTGGGACTTACGGAAAGTGAGAGAGCGCTTTTAGACAATTACAATTTCGGACTGGATGAGGAGATCGACGAAAAGCTTCTTGGGGACATTGCAGAATATGCTGCAGGGTGCAGAAGTAAGGAGAAGCCTTTTGCACAGAGACTTCGGAACGCGCTTGGAAATTATGTAAGAAGAACTCTCTATGGACCTTCCCACAATGAAAGCGATTATCCATGGAACCTGGAGATTTTGTTTTCCTATCTGGCGGTGTTTCTGACAGCTATGTCGATTTCGGGGAAAAAGCCGGGTATCCGGTTTTTCCGGATCTTCTGGAAGCTGGGGTTTCTCGGAGCGGTGAGAACGGTGCTTTGGCTCTGGCTGATCATGAGAGACAGAGTGCCTGTGAGGATCAGCCACTCCATGTATCTGATGGAGCTCAGTATTCTGGCTGCTCTTTTGCTCCTGCAGTGCAGAGAACTTCTGGAACAAAGGCAGGATCTGCCTTCAAAGCTGCCGGCGGTACTCTCCGCCCTGTATCTTCTGCTTGGGGTGGTTATCCTGCCATCTTCCATCGCTCTCACGGACAGAGACGTGGAGACAAAAGCGGAAAACAACGTGCGCTATGATGCACTATACCGTTATTTACGGGAACAAAAGGACAACTTTTATTTTATCGATGTGTATTCTTCCGTAGCTTATACGGAAAAAATGTTTGTGAATGTGGACAACTCTCTGGCCAACTATGATATCATGGGAGGCTGGGCATGTAAGAGTCCTCTCTGGAGAAAAAAACTTTCAGCCTTTGGCATTGAAAATATGGAGGAGGCGCTGACAGACAGAAGCGATGTCTATTATGTGCAGGAAAAAGGGGCGGATACCGGCTGGCTTTCTGAGTATTACGAAGACCACGGCGACCCCATTTCCCTAATCCTTGTGGACACGGTAGATGACAGCTTTGAGATTTATTCTGTCACCGCACAATAAAACGAAAAAGAAATTTATGACGTATGCGTCAGAAAAGGGAGAACATGATACTGGAAGGTAAGAACATCTATCTGCGTCCCATGACCGGGGAGGATACGGACCTGATCGTGAAGTGGCGCAATGAGGATTTTGTGAGGAAAAATTTCATCTATCAGAAGCCCTTTACCAGGGAAGGCCATCTTAACTGGGTGGAAACCATGGTGAAAACAGGTAAAGTGGTGCAGTTTATCATCTGTACCAATGAGAACAAACCGGTGGGCAGCGTTTACTTGAGGGATATCGATGAGACTCACCATAAAGCGGAATACGGTATTTTTATTGGAGAACGGGAAGCCCTCTCCAAGGGGTACGGAACAGAGGCGGCAAAGCTCATGATCCGTTATGCCTTTGATGAACGGAAGCTTCACAAACTCATGCTCCGCGTGCTTGCCGGAAACGACAGGGCGAAAAAGAGCTATGAAAATGCGGGTTTTGTACAGGAAGCTTATTTGAAGGATGATGTGTATCTGGAGGACGGGTATCGGGATGTGATCCTGATGGCTGTCATAAATCCGGAGAAAGAATAGAAAGGACTGGTGGATTCCTAATGCAGATGATCAGCTTTGTGATTCCCTGCTATCGTTCCTCGCAGACACTGCCGGGCGTGATTCAGGAAATCAAGGATACCATGAAGACACTGAAAGATTATGAATACGAGATCGTACTGGTGAATGATTCCTCGCCGGATGACACCTTCTGTGTGATCACCGGACTGTGCAGGGAAAATGACAACATCACGGGAATCAATCTTGCAAAGAACTTCGGACAGCATGCGGCACTTATGGCAGGCTTTCACTATGTAAAGGGTGATGTGGTGGTGTGCCTTGACGATGACGGGCAGACACCCGCCTGTGAGGTGGGAAGACTCCTTGCAGGGATTGAGGAGGGTGCCGATGTGGTCTATGCGAAATACAACCACAAGCATCATTCCGGGTTCCGCAATTTCGGAAGTCATGTGAACGAAGTGATGACGAGAATCATGCTGGGAAAACCGAAGGATCTCTATGTCTCCAGTTACTTTGCCGCAAAGCGGTTTGTGGTGGATGAGATGATCCGTTATGAATACGCCTATCCCTATGTGATCGGGCTGGTGCTGCGCACCACCAAAAATATTGTGAATGTGGAGATCGATCACAGAGACAGACAGGCCGGAGAGTCGGGCTACACCTTAAAGAAGCTTCTGGGACTTTGGTTTAACGGTTTTACCGCCTTCAGCGTAAAACCCTTAAGGGTTGCCACAGTGACGGGAACCATCTGTGCGTTCTGCGGCTTTGCTTACGGCATTTATACTATTATCAAGAAAATTTTTATTCAGCCACCTGATCTGGTTATCGGATTCAGTGCACTGATGTCGGTGATCGTGTTTATGGGTGGTATGCTCATGCTGATGCTGGGGCTTGTGGGAGAGTATATGGGAAGAATGTATGTCTCCATGAACAATTCTCCCCAGTATGTGATCAGAGAAATCGTAGGAAACGGGAAAGAGGAAACCAAAAGGCAGTAGGATGGAAGAAAAGAAAAAGGCGGGTACAACTGCATATCGAGGCAAGTGGTTTTTGCCGATCCTCTTTTCTCTTGTCTTTGCTCTCTGTATGACCTTTGGCAGATGCCTTGACAGGGACGGAAGCGTTCCTTTTACCCATTTCGGTCTCTGGGTCTGCGTGCTGCTCCTTACCGCAGGAGGTACCTTTCTGACCCGGTTTGTGTGGAATCTGCTTTTGAAAGCGGAGGTGGAAAGAGAGAAAAAAGCGGAGGTGACGGGAAAAACCTTCCTGCTTACGGCCCTTATTCTCTTCCTCTGCTATCTGCCTGTTTTTCTGGCAGTATATCCGGGGTTTTTTGTGTATGATGCCCAGGATGAGCTGATGCAGGTGGTGACAAGAAGCTTCTCCACCCATCATCCCCTTGCGCATGTGCTGATGCTTGGGGGGATCATTCAGCTGGTGCATAAAGTAAGCGGTTCCTATAACCTTGGGATCGCCTGTTATACCCTGTTTCAGATGATGGCATTGTCCTGTATCTTTGCATACGGTATCTGCCACCTCAGGAAAGAGGGCATGGGAAAAAGAAAAGGAATTCTGATGACGCTTTACCTCGGACTTTTCCCCACAATCGTCATGTTTGTACTTTGTTCTGCCAAGGACGGACTCTTTACGGGAATGCTGTTTTTACTGGTGCTGATGATCAGAAAGCTTGTAAAAGACCCAAAAGGCTTTTTTGAAAAGAAGCGATATGTACTTTTACTTGCAGGCTCCTGCCTCAGTATGATGCTCCTTCGGCACAACGGGTTTTATGCTTTCCTTGTGTTTGCCGTTCTTTTTATCGCTCTGCATAAAGTCACCGGTCTTACCGGTTATTTAAAAAAGGCAGCTGTTATTTTCCTTGGAATTCTGGCGGCTTATCTTCTTCTGAACAAAGGACTTGCAGCAGCACTCCGGGCAGAGGATTCTGAACATCAGGAAATGCTGACGGTACCCATCCAGCAGATGGCAAGAGTGTATGCCATGGAAGGGGATACCCTTTCGGAGGAAGAAAAAAATACACTGTGTGAGATCCTGCCGGAAGAGGCGCTTTCCCACTATACACCGAAGGTGTCGGATCCTGTGAAGATTGCCTTTGACAACGAGGCCTATGAAAAAGATCCGGTGAAATATCTCAAATTGTGGGCACAGATAGGAATGAAGCATCCATTTGCCTATCTCAATGCCTGGTTTATGACATCTTACGGATTCTGGTATCCGGATACCGTGATCGATGTTTACCGCGGAAATACAGTGTTTACTTTTACTTATGGAGACAGTTCCTACTTTGGATATGAGGTGGAACAGCCCGGGGAAAGACACAGCTTTTTCCCTGCTCTTGATGGGTTTTACAGATGGCTTTCCCTGGACCCCACGATTCAGAAGATTCCTGTGATCAGATGGCTGTTTTCGCCGGGGGCACTGTTCTGGGTGATCTTGTTTTTCCTTTCCTATTTTTGCTACAGCGGACAGGGGAAAAAGGCAGTTCCCTACCTGATCGCCCTGCTCACCTGGCTTACCGTGATCCTGGGGCCTACTTATCTGGTGCGGTATGTGGTATTTTTGTGGGTGTTGCTCCCTGTGCTTTTGTGGGATCTGAAAAGCGGCGATTTATGCCCTGCGTGTACAGAAAACCCTGCGTTTGATAATTAACGGCATCTGTGCTATACTACCCATGGTTAACGACCGCTTTGGGAATGATAAAGGATGAAAAGATGAAAAAAATAGTTTATAAAAGTAAAGCGATACAGGCAGTCATCCTGATAGCAGCAGCCATTTTGCTGGTATCACTGTGGCCGCTCCGCATTTTTAAGGAGACCGTGACCACGTCCATACAGCCTGTGAGCTACACCATGTCGGATAGGATCGATGAAGAACATACCCTCTTACAGACCATTGTGGCCCAGTATGACCATATGGACAGTATCGGGATCTACCTGGATGATACCAGCGTAGGTGACAGCTTCTATGTCCGCATTCTGGATGAAAAACAGCAGCAGGTCTGTGAAGAGGAAGTGACCATAGATAGAGATCAGCTTCCGGGCTATCAGGAGGCCATGATCGATATCGATATGGAAGTGAACAAGATGTACTACGTGATCCTGCAGGGAAAGGATTCTGCGATCTCTGTGGGAATTGAAACCGTTCCGCTAACAGACATGCCTTATCTGGGGACCATGTATTACAGTGAGTCCTCCGTGGACGGCGCGAGCCTTGTGGCAGATTATCATTACGGAGTCCCTCTTCGAAAGACAAAGGTATTGCTTTACGGTCTTGCCATTCTCGGGGTGGCAGCGCTGCTCCTTTTTGCAGTGCGTCTCGTTTACAAGAAAAAAGAAGATAAACTGATCACCGTGGAGAGAGCGGTGAAATATACCTTAAATCCTCTTGTGGCGGTACTTACCATTGGCTGCCTTATAGCGGTTTTTATGGGAGCCTGCGGAAGCTATCTCCTCGATAATACAGTGTTTGCAATCAGTGTGCTTCTGCTCTCCGGGATTTTGTTCTACGGCATCAATCATAGCAGAGAAGGCCAGGACAGCGTCCTGACCGCAGAATATATAAAAAGTCATGTGGGCGATATTTTCCAGTCGGTCTGCATAGCGGGAGCCATTGCTGCCTGCTGTGAGTATATGAGCGGCTTATACGATATCCACCATGCGGTGGCGGAGCGCAAGGAGATGATCTGGTTTGCCCTTGCGGTCATTGCCATGTTTCAGTGGAAAGAGATTGTCAACGTGGTCAACCTTATCTACCTCGCAGGAGCAGGTATCTATGGTTATCACTATTATCAGACTCATCTGACAGAAGAGATGGATGATCTGAACAGACAGGTCCTCAAATATACAGTCTGGATCGGAATTTTACTGGGACTTATTGTCATCCGTACCCTGATCGGACTTTTCAGAAAGAAGCTTTCACGCCCGGCGTATCTTTACACCGGTTTACTTGCCCTGTTCTTTGCCCTGATCATCATTTTCCGCAACGGCAGATGGTGGACGGTGGCAATGGTGGTGTCCTTTACCTTATTCTATCTGAATTACGGCATGTGGGAGCATAAAGAGAGAATGCTTGCCAATATAGTGAGGGGCGTGGTATTCCAGTTTGTTCTGGCAACCGGGTACTGCCTGTTGCACAGACCGTTTGTGACCTTCCGTACTGCAAGATATACGCATATCTTCCATACGGTAACTATTACGGCGTCCTATCTGACCATGGTGGAATGTGTGGCAGTGGTCCTGTTTTTATACAAATTTGCAAAGAGCGGAAAACTGAAGGATACCTGGAAAGAGCTGGTATTTTTCGGCGTTGTGTCAGCTTACATGATCTTTACCATGTCGAGAACAGGATATTTTGCGGTGGCAGTGGCAATTTTGTTTGCTCTGATCGTCATGGCAGCGGGGAAAGGAAAAGAGAGACTGAAAAATCTGGGAAGAAGCCTTCTGTGGCTGATTCTTGCAGTGATTGTCTGCTTCCCTGTTACGTTCAGCGTGCAGAGAACGGTGCCTGCACTTGTAAGTGAACCTGAACTCTATGAGATCGAATACTCCATGAATTATCCTGATGATGTACTCAGAGGGAAAAAACTTGATTCCGTTGAATATATGCGTGTGGGTCGGTTTGTAGATGTATTCTGTGAAAAAATATTTGGCATACCGCAGGGAACCTTTGATATTTACGGAGAGATCGACGAATACAGAAGAACCCATGACAGTGAGGGAAATGAAATACCGGATACGGCAAGAATGGAAGACAGGGGTGATTTTGCAGAGGAACCGGAGCTTGTAGCTTCTCTTTCTTATGAGCCGAAGGCTCTTGAAGAGGAGGAAGAACTGATAGAAGATTCACAGAAGGAAGATTACACCAACGGAAGAATTGACATTTTCCGTTCTTATATAGAACAGCTGAATATGACAGGACATGAGGAGATGGGCGCACTCCTTCAAAACGGGGAGATCGCTACTCATGCTCATAACATTTATCTCCAGGTGGCATATGACCACGGCATTTTTGTAGGAATTCTGTTTGTACTGTGGGGATTTGTGACTTTCGCGACTTCCTGTCTGTATTATCATAAAAAGAAAGAAACAATCGCTTATGCAGCGCTTCCTGTGGTCATAACGGTGGCAGTTGCAGTGGCAGGAATGGTGGAGTGGATCTATCACTTAAGCAACCCCTGCGGATTTCTGCTGATGCTGGTGATCACACCACTGCTGTTTAAAGGTGAGAAATGAAGGTCAAGTTATGAAGGAAAAAACAAAGAGAGATAAAAAGGTATTTAATGCAAAATTGTTATACAGAAGAACCTGTTTGATTATCTATGATATCATCAGCGTGATCGCTGCCAGCTATCTGGCGCTTCTGATGCGTTATAATTTTGATATTTCGCAGATACCGGATCATTTTATGGATCCTATCAACCGTTTTTTGCCCCTTAATATTCTGTTGACGCTGGCGATCCTGTACTGCTTTAAGATGTACCACAGCCTGTGGGCTTTCGCAGGGGAGACAGAGCTGCAGAATCTGGTAATCGCAAGCAGTATTTCTGCGCTCTGCTACAGTATCGGCATTCAGTTCTTCAGGGTAGAGGGTGAACAGGCAGTGCCTTCCAGCTATTATTTTCTGTATGTTTTCCTGCTCATCAGTTTCATTTTTGTAAGCCGGTTTTCCTACCGGTTTTTCAGAAGCTTAAAGCATAAGCAGCAGAATAAGAACAATGGAATCTCGGTGATGGTGATCGGTGCCGGAGAGGCTGCCAACGTGATCATCAAGGAGATCGTGAACAGCAATTTTTCCACCATGGTGATCCGCTGCATCATTGATGATGACAAGGGAAAATGGGGAAGATTTATCCAGGGCATCAAGGTAGTAGGCGGAAGAGACAAGATCATTGAATGTGCAGACATCTATGATATCGATGAAATCATCGTGGCGATGCCGTCCATATCCCGCAAGCAGATGTCAGAGATCCTGGATATCTGTAAAGAGACCAACTGTAAGCTCCGCTCCCTTCCCGGCATGTATCAGCTGGTAAACGGAGAAGTCAGTGTTAGCAAGCTCCGCGATGTGGAGGTGGAGGATCTCCTCGGGAGAGATCCCATTGAGGTAGACCTGGATTCCATCCTCTCCTATGTGCAAGGGAAAAAAGTTTTAATTACAGGAGGAGGCGGTTCCATCGGAAGCGAGCTCTGCCGTCAGATCGCCAATCATAAGCCTGCCCAGCTGATCATCGTGGATATTTATGAAAACAGCGCCTATGATATTCAACAGGAACTACTCACAAACCACCCGGAATTAAATCTGGTGGTGCTCATTGCCTCTGTGCGAAATACCAACAGGATCAACTGGATCTTTGAACATTATAAACCGGATATTGTTTATCACGCAGCGGCCCACAAGCATGTGCCATTGATGGAAACAAGTCCCAATGAGGCCGTGAAAAACAATGTATTCGGTACCTGGAAGACCGCTTTTGCGGCAGCGACCAACGGAACGAAGCGTTTTGTGATGATCTCCACGGATAAAGCGGTGAATCCCACCAATATCATGGGAGCCAGCAAGCGGATCTGTGAGATGATCATTCAGACCTTTAACAAGCATTATGACACGGAATTTGTTGCTGTCCGTTTCGGCAACGTGCTGGGAAGCAACGGAAGTGTGATTCCCTTATTTAAAAAGCAGATCATGGCGGGAGGGCCGGTCACCGTTACCCATCCCGACATCATCCGATATTTTATGACCATACCGGAGGCGGTTTCTCTGGTGCTTCAGGCAGGCGCCTATGCGAAGGGCGGAGAGATCTTCGTCCTCGATATGGGAAAACCGGTCAAGATTCTGGATCTGGCAAAGAATCTGATCAGACTCTCCGGCTATCGCGTGGATGAAGATATCAAAATTGAGTTTACAGGCCTTCGTCCCGGGGAAAAATTATATGAGGAGCTTCTGATGGCGGAGGAAGGCATGAAGGAGACCGCCAACAAGCTGATCCACATCGGAAAGCCCATTGAGATCGATGAAGATAAGTTTTTCATTCAGCTGAAAAATCTGAAAGAAGCTTCCAAAAATGAAAGTGCCGACATCAGATCCCTGATCAGGGAAATCGTGCCTACTTATCACTATCAGGAAGATGGAGAAAAGAAAGGAAGTGCAGATTGATGGAAAAGAAACGGATTTATCTTTCCTCTCCCACCATGCACGGTGAGGAACAGGAATTTATCAAGGAGGCCTTTGACACCAATTGGGTGGCACCTCTTGGTCCCAACGTGAATGCTTTTGAAAAGGAAATGGCGGCTTATACGGGAGCCGCCCATGCTTCTGCCTTGAGTGCGGGAACAGCGGCGATTCATCTGGCGCTTCGCATTCTGGGTGTGGGGGAAGGAGATGTGGTGTTTGCACCCAGCCTTACCTTCAGCGCCACCTGCAATCCCATCGTTTATGAGAAGGCAACCCCGGTGTTTATCGATTCCGAGCCGGATACCTGGAATATGTCACCGGAAGCCTTAAAGAGAGCTTTTGAGAAATATCCGAATCCCAAGGCAGTCATTGTGGTTCATCTCTACGGAACGCCGGCGAAGCTTTCAGAAATCATGGAAATCTGTAAGGAGCACAATGTGCCACTTGTGGAGGATGCTGCGGAGGCATTAAGCAGCAGATACAAAGGAAAACATACAGGAACCTTTGGAAAGATCGGAATCTATTCTTTCAATGGCAACAAGATCATCACCACATCAGGGGGCGGCATGCTGGTTTCCGATGAGGAGGAGATCACGAGACAGGCTACTTTCCTGGCAACTCAGGCAAGAGATCCTGCGAGATATTATCAGCACTCTCAGATCGGTTACAACTACCGCATGAGCAATATCACCGCAGGAATCGGAAGGGGACAGCTGCTTCACTTAGAGGAGCACAAGGCACTGAAAAAGAAAATCTATCAGCAATACAAGGAGGCTTTCGCCGATATTCCGGAGCTTTCCATGAATCCTATGAATCCGGACGGAGATGCCAACTGCTGGCTGTCCTGTGCTTTGATCAAGAAAGATTGCGGTGTGACACCTGACATGGTGATGGATGCCCTTGCGGAGGAGAATATCGAGTCCAGACCCATATGGAAGCCCATGCATCTGCAGCCGGTATTCGCAGAGTATGATTTTGTTACGGCTGATGGTTCGGATCACAGTGTGGCGGCGGATGTGTTTAACAGGGGACTTTGTTTGCCAAGTGATATCAAGAATACGCAGGAAGATATGGAACGGATCATTTCTATTGTCAGAAAGTGTTTTGGGAAATAATAATATGTATAAAAAATATATTAAGCGATTACTTGATATAATAATTTCACTATGTGGAATCATCATATTATCGCCGGTGTATCTGCTGGTATGGATTCTTGTGCGGGTGAAGCTGGGGAAGCCGGCGCTGTTTACCCAGGAGAGACCGGGAAAGAACGGGAAAATATTTAAGCTGTATAAGTTCCGGTCGATGACGGATGAGAGGGATGAAAAGGGTGAGCTTTTGCCGGATGAGGTGAGGCTTACAAAGTTTGGCAGGATGCTGCGTGCCACCAGTCTTGATGAACTGCCGGAGCTTTTTACCATACTGAAAGGCGATATGAGCCTGATAGGGCCGCGTCCCCTTCTGGTGAAATATCTTCCCTACTATACGGAGGAGGAAAGTCATCGCCATGATGTGCTGCCCGGGCTTACCGGTCTGGCGCAGGTAAACGGAAGGAATGCTCTTGGCTGGGAACAGCGGTTTGCATATGATCTTGAATATGTGAACAACATAAGTTTTCTTCTGGACTTAAAAATACTCTGTATGACCATAGGAAAAGTTCTGAACCGTTCCGGTGTGCTTTCCGGAGCAGAGCAGACCACGGTGGATTTTGATATTTACAGGAAGGAACAGGGCAGCAAAGAATGAATATTTTGATTTTGAGTGCAGGAACCAGAAACAAGATCGTGCAGTATTTTAAGAAAGCTGTGGGAGATGAGGGCAAGGTCGTTGCAACCGACTGCTCCAATCTGGCACCTGCAGTGTATGATGCAGATAAGTTTTATTTGGTACCCAGGATTACGGCACCGGGATATCTTGATCTGATTCTGGACATCTGCGAAAAAGAGAAGATCGACGGCGTGTTTTCCCTGATCGATCCGGAATTAAGTCTCCTTGCAAAGGAAAAAGATAAATTCCTTGCAGTCGGCACCACACCGATCATCTCTCCCTATGACCTTGTGGAGACCTGTTTTGACAAATTTAGAATGTATCAGCTCCTTTCGGAGATGAAGATTCCTACAGGCAAATGCTTTGTGGACAAAGAAAGCTTTTTTGAAGCCCTTCATAAGGGAGAGATCTCTTACCCCGTGTTTGTGAAGCCGGTAAAGGGAAGCGCCAGCATCAATATCAACAAAGTTACTTCCGACAAAGAGATCGAAGTTTTGTTTGACCTGTATGACAATCTGATGATACAGGAATTTATGAACGGACAGGAGTACGGCGCCGATGTGTACATTGACATGATCTCAGGCAAGTGTACTTCCATTTTTGTGAAAAAGAAAATTAAAATGCGCGCCGGAGAGACTGACAAATCTGTGTCCGTGAAGGATGACGCGCTTTTTGAAATGATTCAAAAATTCGTGGAAAAATGCGGATTTTGTGGTATGATAGATATTGATATATTTAAGATAAATGGCATCTACTATATTTCAGAGGTCAATCCCCGCTTCGGCGGTGGTTATCCCCATGCCTATGAGAGCGGCGTCGACATGATGGCGCAGGTTCTTAGAAACCTTTCCGGCAAAGAAAATCCCGTCAGGATCGGTGATTACGAAGAGGGAATCTGCATGATGAAATATAATGAGATCGCTATCGTGAACATAAAGGAAGAAGACATTGTAGAAGGCTGATTATGAAGAAAGTATTGATACTGGCCAATTCCTCCGGTGGTCTTTATGACTTCCGAAATGAACTGGTACAAAGGCTTCTTTTAAAATATGAGGTGACGGTAAGCCTTCCGGATGAAGTGCGGACAAAGGAACTGACCGAGGAAGGCTGTAAGGTAGTGCATACGCCCATAAACCGAAGAGGCGTCAACCCGGCAGAGGACTTTAAGCTTCTGCTTTCCTACAGAAAGCTTCTGAAGGAAGAAAAACCGGATCTGACCCTGACTTACACCATCAAACCCAACATTTACGGCGGTTTCTGCTGCCGCATGATGAGGATTCCCTACATCGCAACGGTGACGGGACTTGGCAGTACCTTTCAGAAGCAGGGGATATTCCTTAAGATGATCACTGCCATGTACCGCATGGGGTTAAAGAAAGCAGAATGCATCTTTTTCCAGAACCGGGAGAATCAGGGGATTTTTGAAAAATATCACATCCGGGGCAAAAAATCAAAACTGGTCAGCGGTTCCGGCGTCAATTTAAAGCGGCATTGCTTTGAGCCATATCCTGAGGATGATCAGGTACGATTCTTATATGTGGGCAGGATGATGCGGGAAAAGGGCATCGAAGAACTGCTGGAGGCTGCCAAGGAGCTTTCCGATGAGCATACGGAATTTCAACTTCTTGGCTATCCCGATGAGGACTATCAGGACAGGCTGGATGCTTATGAGAAAGAAGGCTACATTAAACAGCTTGGCTTTGACCCTGATGTTCATGCATATATCAGGAATGCTTCCGCGCTGGTGCTTCCCACTTACCATGAGGGAATGAGCAACGTGTTGATGGAGGCTTCCGCCACAGGACGGCCGGTGATCGCCACCAATATCAGCGGCTGTAAGGAAATCTTTGAGGAAGGTGTCACAGGCTTTGGGTGTGAACCAAAAAGCAGTGAGGATCTGATCTGGGCACTCAAAAAATTCTTAAAGCTTTCCAGGGAAGAGCGAGCAGCCATGGGGCAGAGGGCCAGAGAAAAGATGGAACGGGAATTTGACCGTGAAAAGGTGGCCGATGCCTATATGGAAGAGATAGAAACGATACAAAAAAGGAAAGAAGGATAAAACAATGAATCTTTATGAAAAGCTTTTAAGCGGAGAAGAAAAACTTTCCCTCGTGGGACTTGGCTATGTGGGTATGCCTATTGCAGTGGCCTTTGCCAGAAAGATCAAGGTAGTAGGCTTTGACTTGAACGAAAAGAAGATTGAGCTTTACAAAAACGGCATTGACCCTACCAATGAGGTGGGCAACGATGTGATCAAGAATACAAAGGTAGAGTTTACTGCAGATCCTTCCAAATTGAAGGAAGCAAAATTCCATATCGTGGCGGTACCGACTCCCGTCAATGACGATCACACGCCTGATTTGACACCGGTGGAGGGTGCCAGCAGAATCCTGGGACAGAATCTGACAAAGGGTTCTATTGTTGTTTTTGAATCT
>CAMEIH010000010.1 GCA_945917985.1 uncultured Clostridium sp.
TCATAAGCTGCTGATCCGATCTTAGTGATCATACTGTTCTCCACCCAACCGATGGAAGAACTGCACAGAATCACCATCACTTCTGAATTCTGCCATCCGCTGTGCGCAAAATTTACAAGTTCACCGATAAATCCCTCACTGGCTTTGACAATATATTGAAATTCATCGATAATGATTACTTTTTTTCCCTTATGATTTTTCATCAGAGACTGAAGGATCTCCGTAAAAGAAGGATATTTCAGGGTTTTTACCTCTTCTTTTGAAAGTTCTTTTCCCCACTGATAACGCTGTTCTCTTTCCGATGCCGAACGGGCCCTGTAATAATGAAACGGCTTATCCTGCACAAACTGGGAAAGAAGGGCTGTTTTCCCTATATTCTTTTCTCCGTAGACAACCATGATCTGGCTGCCTTCCCGGTCATAATAAGTATTCAGATATTTTAATTCAACTGCACGTCCTAAGACCATATTCCGTCACCGCAGCCTTTCATCCCTTTAACCTAATTTCATCAACAGTTTTTCCAGTTCATCACCCGGAAGAGGTTTCCCCAGCAGATATCCCTGTATGCAGTCACATTCAATGGATTTTAAATAATCGAACTGTTCCTGTGTCTCTACCCCTTCAGCTATCGTTTCAAATCCCAGTTTTTTTACCATATAAACAATAGAATCCATAATGATTCTTGCATTCTTGTCTGTCAGCATGGTATCTACAAAACTCTTATCTATTTTAAGAGTATCGATGGGTAGACCTTTCAGATAGGAAAGGGAAGAATATCCCGTCCCGAAATCATCAAGGGATATCCTGAGACCGTATTCCCTGAGAACATGCAATTTTTCCGTCATCTCAATGAAATTGTCGATCAGGACACTTTCTGTAATTTCCAGTTCAATATCATTGGGATTTACATCGTATTTTCTGATAATGCTCATGAGATTGTCTATAAATTCATGTCTTTTATATTGAATTGCCGATATGTTCAATGAAAGAATCATATCCACAGAATACTTTTTCTTCCATGCGGCATAATTTTTGATACTTTCTTCGATCACCCAGCAGCCAATGGGCACAATGGTTCCGTTCTTTTCCGCAATGGGAATAAAGACAGCAGGACTGATCATTTTGCCGTCGCTGTCCTTCCATCTGATCAGGGCTTCAACACCGCGAAGCTTCTTCCCTTCAATATGATACTGAGGCTGAAAATTAAGCGTAAAATTCTGACAGAAAACAGCTTCCTTCAGCTTATTTTCTATGGATACGTTTTGAAGAAAATCATTTAATATAGGCGCATTAAAATACTGAATGGCATTTTTTCCAAGTCCCTTTGCCCGGAACATGACAATTTCTGCACAGTTGATCAGCTCAAGCGTTGACTTGGCTGCCTCAGGATATTCTGCCACTCCCACCGAAACAGAGATCCCTATCTCCTGACCTGTACTCAAAAGGAAAGGAGAACTGATTCTTTCCTGTATGGACTCATAAATATATTCTACACTTCGGTTTCCGCAGGGATCATAAATCGCGATGCAGTAAATATCCGCATTGAAATGGGAAACCACAACATAATCGCTCTTAAATTCAGAGAGAAACTGGCCGAACTGCTGAACCACTTCGTCACCGACAATAATGCCAAGACCGTCATTGATCTTACGAAAATCATCGATATCCACAAACATAACGGAAACGATGGTATTCTTCTCTTCTGCTTTTCTCACAAAATCTGCAAGCAATCTCACAAAATAGTTACGGTTGTACAGTCCTGTGAGCACATCATAATAAGCCATATAAGTCAGCTCATCATTCTGATTTTGGAATTTGGACACATTTTTAAAGCGGACAATTTTATCTGTAGGAAAATTCCCTTCATTATAAATAATGGAAACTTCGCATTCCACCCAGGTCTTTCCGTCTTTCAGCTTAATGATGCCGCTGTCTGACTGTAATTCCGTTTTTTCCAAAAAAAGTAACTCTCTTAAGGGAAGGACATATTTATCTTCCACTTCCGCGTAAAGCTTTGCAATGTCCTTTGTATCCTTAATCTCCACGCCCGGGAAAAAATAATCCCAGTTGGCAAGTGTTTTGACAATATTTTCCTCAAAATTTACATACAAAAAAGCGCTGCTTGAAGTTTCACAAATCAATCGCAGCATTTTCTCTTCACTTGTCAGTTTCTGGTTTAATGCACTGAGCAGGTCTACCTGATATCGTAGCTCTTCCATAAGATGTCTATACCTTTTCCTTCTTATCGGTGCGTATCCCCCATACGCACCGATATCAATTGATCGCTTTATTTCTTTGTAATATATCCCTGAGCTTTCAATAATTCTGCACAGAGAACAGCTCCTCCGGCGGCACCTCTCACCGTGTTATGGGAAAGTCCTACAAATTTCCAGTCATATACACTGTCCTCACGGAGACGTCCAACACTGATACCCATACCGTTCTCAAAATCCACATCCAGCTTCACCTGCGGTCTGTTATCCTCTTCCATATACTGAATGAACTGTGCAGGTGCACTGGGAAGCTTCAGTTCCTGCGGAAGCCCTTTAAAAGTAACAAGCTTTTCAATCAGCTGTTCCTTAGTCGGTTTTTTCTTAAATTTAACAAACACAGCCGCTGTATGACCATTCAAAACAGGAACACGGATACACTGACAGGTGATCACGGGAGAGGTAGCGGGAACGATAACGCCATCCTTAATTTCTCCCCAGATTCTCAAAGGTTCTTTTTCACTCTTTTCCTCTTCGCCACCGATATAAGGAATGATATTCTCGATCATTTCCGGCCAGTCCTTGAAGGTTTTGCCGGCACCGGAAATTGCCTGATAGGTTGTGGCTACCACCTCATAGGGTTCAAATTCTTTCCATGCGGTGAGAACAGGTGCATAACTCTGAATAGAACAGTTGGGCTTTACTGCAACAAATCCCTTTGTCGTGCCGAGTCTCTGCTTCTGGAACTCAATCACCTTGAAATGCTCCGGATTGATTTCGGGAACAACCATGGGGACATCAGGGGTCCAGCGGTGCGCAGAGTTATTGGAAACAACAGGTGTCTCTGTCTTTGCATACTCTTCCTCTATTTTTTTGATTTCTTCCTTGGTCATATCTACTGCGCTGAATACAAAGTCAACGGAGGAAGCAACCTTCTCCACCTCGTTTACATTCATCACCACAATTTTCTTTACAGCTTCCGGCATAGGTGTTGTCATTTTCCATCTGTCACCGACAGCTTCCTCATAAGTTTTACCGGCTGAACGCGGGCTTGCTGCGATTGTTGTCACCTCAAACCATGGATGATTTTCCAGGAGAGAAATAAATCTCTGCCCTACCATACCTGTTCCGCCTAAAATACCTACTTTCAGTTTTTCACTCATTTTTCTTATCTCCTCATCTCTATATACTCTATATCCCGACTGATGATTTGTCAGGCTTTTATCATTCTTTATCGATCCAGAGATTATCAAGGAAATCTCTGTTGCATTTGATTACCTCTTCCATTGCCTTCTGCCCCGGTGCTCCTACAGTCAGTCTCTTCTCCACACAGGTTTTCAGGCTGATGGCATCATAGACATCTGCTTCAAAAACAGGGCTGATCTCTTTGAGTTCATCAAGAGAAAGGGCATCGATGGAAGTATTCCTTTCAAGGCAGTAAAGCACAAGCTGACCGATAATGCCGTGAGCATCCCGGAAAGGCACACCCTTATTAACCAGATAATCGGCTGCATCAGTTGCGTTGGTAAAGCCTTTTGTTGCACTTGCCTCCATTGTTTCACGGTTAAATTTCATGGTGGAAAGCATACCGTCAAACAGAGTAATGCAGTCTTTGACGGTATCAATGGCATCAAAGGTAACTTCCTTATCCTCCTGCATATCCTTATTGTAGGCAAGGGGAATTCCCTTCATTGTGGTCAGCATACTCATAAGAGATCCGTAAACACGTCCTGTCTTTCCACGTACAAGCTCTGCAATATCAGGATTTTTCTTCTGGGGCATAATGCTGCTTCCCGTTGAATAGGCATCATCGATTTCAACAAAACGATACTCGTTGGAGTTCCAGATGATGACTTCCTCCGAAAATCTGCTTAAATGCATCATGATCAGAGAAAGCGCCGATAGAAATTCTATCACATAATCTCTGTCTGCCACAGAATCCATACTGTTAAGTGTGGGACCTTCAAATCCCATCAAAGATGCTGTGTAGGACCTGTCCAGGGAATAAGTGGTGCCTGCAAAAGCACCGGACCCCAAAGGACAATAGTTCATTCTCTGATAAATATCATGAAGCCTTTGAACATCCCGCTTAAACATTTCAAAATAAGCGCCCATATGATGAGCAAGGGTTGTGGGTTGTGCTTTTTGCAAATGCGTAAACCCCGGCATATAGGTTGTCAGATTTTCTTCCATAATATGCAGAAGTGTATTTAAAAGGCTCTGTAATTCTTCTGTGATACAGATGATCTCTGACCTGACATAAAGCTTCATATCCAGTGCAACCTGATCATTCCGGCTGCGACCGGTATGCATTTTCTTTCCCGCATCTCCGATTCTGTCAATCAGATTGGCTTCCACAAAACTGTGAACATCCTCATATTCCGAAGTGATCTCAAGTTTTCCGTCTTCTACGTCTTTGCGGATACCTGTAAGTCCCTTGACAATGGCATCCTTCTCTTCACAGGATAAAATACCCTGTTTTTCAAGCATGACCACATGAGCAATACTTCCTTCTATATCCTGTTTCAAAAGACGCTTGTCAAATTTAATGGATGCATTAAAATCATACACCAGCTGATCTGTGGGTTTGGTAAATCGTCCTCCCCATAACTGAGCCATGGTTAGTTTCCTCCAATTATTAAATCTGAATTTGATACTACCACATTTTCCACGCGTTTTCAATCTTTTTATGTCGCACGATTACACACAAATGCTGATTATTCATAAACTAATACTATAGAATGGAGGAAATAATTATGGAACAGCCTATTTTGACCTGCCGGGATGTCTGCTTCTCCTATCACAGTCTGAGCGGAGAAACAATAGCATTAGATCATATTTCATTCCAGATAAACAAAGGAGAATTTGTGGCGATCGTAGGTCCCAGCGGCTGTGGTAAATCTACACTTTTATCTCTGATTGCCGGGCTGACCGCTCCGGCCAGCGGAGAAATCCTGCTTCAGGGGGCAGGACGTGAAAAAATAGGATATATGCTTCAGCAGGACCATCTTTTTGAGTGGCGGACGATCATGAAAAATATACTTCTCGGTCCTGAGATCAATAGAAGTCTTACAAAGGAAAAGGAGGAATATGCCGTTAAGCTTTTAAAAGATTACGGTCTGTATCGTTTTAAGGACAAAAAACCGGCAGAATTATCGGGAGGCATGAAACAGCGCGCTGCCCTGATCCGGACGATGGTCATGGAACCTGAGTTACTTCTTCTAGATGAACCTTTCAGCGCACTTGATTATCAGACCAGACTGATGGTATCCGGAGATATCGGCAAGATTATAAAAAAAACCGGAATCACTGCCATTTTAATCACACATGATCTTTCGGAAGCCATTTCCCTTGCAGACAGAATCATCGTTTTATCTAAAAGACCGGCCACCGTCAAAAAAGAGCTTGCCATTCATTTGACACTGCCTGATGATTCGCCCCTTGCACCAAGGAGTGCTCCCGAATTTGGTAAATATTTTTCAATACTATGGAAGGAGATATCGGATGAATATGATGCAAATATCTTCTGACAATATAACCTCTTCTGCCCAGAGACAATTTATCCGTCATCACAAATGTCATCATCATCTTGTGACGGCAATGCGCTTTCTCGTACTGTTTTGTTTTCTGTCAGTCTGGGAAATATCGGCAAGATTTGGAATAATCGATACTTTCTTTTTCAGTTGCCCCTCTATGGTAATCTCATACTTTGTGAAAATGATAAAAGACGGTTCTTTCTTTTCCAATACAGGCATTACCCTTTTAGAAACTCTTTTCAGTTTTGTACTTGTTACCGCTTTTAGCCTGATAACGGCAATTTTGCTTTGGTATTCCAAAACGCTGTCAGAAATATTAGAGCCTTACCTGGTTATTCTGAACAGCCTTCCGAAATCCGCCCTTGCTCCATTGTTTATTGTCTGGCTTGGCACCGGTACAGATACCATCATTGTAGCCGGTATTTCTGTGGCATTGTTCGGTTCTATCATCAATCTGTATACGGGTTTTAAGCATGTGGATGAAGAAAAACTGAAACTGATCTATACACTTGGCGGAAACAGACTTACCGCTTTAAAAAAGGTGGTTCTTCCCGCTTCCATACCGCTTATTTTAAGTAATATGAAAGTGAATGTGGGGCTTGCACTGGTAGGTGTGATCATCGGAGAATTTCTTGCTGCAAGACGGGGACTTGGTTATCTGATCATCTATGGCACACAGGTATTTCAGCTGAATATGGTGATTACTTCCATTATAATATTATGTGTGATTGCCATGGTATTATACCAATGTATACAGTTTGCGGAACATTTATATAAGAAAAAGACAATGTAAAAAAGTGGTCAGGAATTTCCTGACCACTTAAGCTGGAAAAGGGACTCGAACCCTCGACCTACTGATTACGAATCAGTTGCGCTACCAACTGCGCCATTCCAGCTTGTTAACACAACAAAGATATTATAACTACAAAGACCTGTTTTGGCAAGCATTATTTATCAAAATGCACATCCATCTGAGGGAAAGGGATCGTGATTCCCGCATCATCCAGCGCGTATTTCACCTTTTCCGTCATGCGCCAGATTGCAGGCCAGTAATCCTCCCGTTTTACCCAGCCGCGGACAATCAGATTCACGCTGCTGTCACCAAGACTGTCGACCAAAACTGCCATTTCTTCGTTTTTCAGAATCCCTTCATCCTCTTTCAGCACTGCAAACAGTACTTCCTTAGCATGGCGGATATCCTCCTTGTAAGCAATTCCCACCTTCACATCAATCCTCCTCTTGGAGCATTTTGTGTAATTGGTAATACATCCGTTGGCCAGGGTTCCGTTCGGAAGAACAATAATCTTATTGTCAAGTGTTGTCAGTTGTGTGTAAAAAACATCGATTCCACTGACGGTTCCCTCATTGCCAGCACCGTCCTGAATGTAATCACCCAGAACAAAGGGTTTTAAAATAAGGATCAAAACTCCTCCGGCGAAATTGCTGAGACTTCCCTGCAGAGCAAGACCGATGGCCACACTGACTGATCCCAGAATAGCAATAATGCTGGCCGCATCTACTCCAAGCCAGGACGCAATAAAAATAATCAGCAGAAAATATAAGGCATATTTTGAGAAGGAATCAATAAAATGCACTGCGCTCTCATCAACATGGCTTCTGTAAAGTGCTTTTTTCAGAATTTTCCTGATCAACTTGATCAGCTGCATCCCGATCAGCAAAACCAATATGGCAAGCACGATGCGAAGTCCCAGATGAAATGCCTTATCCGGCAGCTCATCCAGGAATTTCTCAATCACACCCGGATTTACGTTTTCAAACTCTTCCATGATTCAGCATTCCTTACTTTTTACTTTTTCTCGTTTTCTTGTTGACAGGCTTTTCTTCAGTCTCCTCGATTTCCTTCAATTCTTCCGTTATTTTTCGTGCATTTTCCAGTTCCTGCAAAGCAAATTCTTCCGCTTCTTTTGCTTTCTTTACAGCCTCTTCCACTCTCTTTTCTGCTTCCAGGGCCTCCTGCTTTGCTTTCTCAACTTCTTGCATAGCGCTCTGTGCTAAAGCTTCTGCATCTTTCGCACGTTTCACTGCAGCTTCTCTTGCTTTTTTCTTCTCAATCTCTATTTTTTCCTTCTTTGTGTAAGGAATATAAGAATAAATCACAAGGGAAAGAGGAGCCATTTTGATCTGGACAGAATAGGGTCTTCCGTCCACTTCTCCTTCAGACACATTTTGTGCTCTGGTGGCACGGCTGCTGTTTCCACCATATATTTTGTTGTCTGTATTTAAAAGCTCCTTGTATTTTCCTTCATAGGGAACCCCCACTGTAAATTCCTGTGGAATTCCTGCGAAGTTTGCAACCAAAAGCAGAGTATCCTCCGGTTTTTCAGCCTTTCTGATATAAGAAAGCATGCATTTTTCGGGAGAAATACAGTTGATCCACTCAAATCCTTCCCAGGAAGTGTCCTTGGTATACAATGCCGGCTTTTCCTTATAAAGGAAATTGAGATCTTTCACCAGCTGATTGATCCCCTTATGCTCCTTATACTGCAAAAGGCTCCATTTTGTCTGTCTTGTCTCGTCAAATTCTTCAAATTCCGCAATATCCTGTCCCATGAACAAAAGCTTTTTGCCGGGATGGGTCATCATATAGCCGTAAGTAAGTCGCAAGTTTGCAAACTTGTCTTCTCTGGTTCCGGGCATCTTCCCAATCATCGTTGCCTTGCCATGAACCACTTCATCATGGGAGAATACAGTCATGAAATTCTCACTGTACTGGTAGATCATGCTGAAGGTCAGTTCATTGTGATGATGGGCACGGAAATAGGGATCAAATTTAATATAGTTCAAATAATCATTCATAAATCCCATGTTCCACTTCATATCAAAGCCAAGACCGTCATCCTTAGGATCAGCCGTCACCTTTGGCCATGCCGTTGATTCTTCAGCGATCATATATACACCGGGATTTCTTTTCTTCATAATGGAATTTAAATGTTTTAAAAATTCCACAGCCTCCAGATTTTCATTACCGCCATAAATGTTGGCAACCCACTCTCCGTCCTGTTTTCCGTAATCAAGGTACAGCATGGAAGCCACCGCATCCATACGGATACCGTCCACGTGATACTTTTCCACCCAATAGAGTGCATTGGAAATCAGATAATTGGATACCTGCGGTCTTCCGTAATTATAAATCAGTGTTCCCCAGTGAGGATGCGCTCCCTTTCTGGGATCCATATGCTCATATAAGCAGGTACCATCAAACCTTGAAAGACCATATGTATCTCTTGGGAAATGGGCCGGTACCCAGTCAAGAATCACCCCAATTCCCGCCTGATGCAGTGTATCAACAAAATACATAAAATCATCAGCAGTGCCGTATCTGGCGGTAGGTGCATAATATCCGATCACCTGATATCCCCAGGAAGCATCCAGGGGATGCTCCATGACAGGCATAAGCTCCACATAGGTGTATCCCATTTCCTTCACATATTCCGCAATGGCAGGTGCCAGTTCCCTGTAATTTAAATATTCTCCGGTATCATCATTTCTCTTAAATGAGCCAAGATACAGTTCATAGACGCTGACGGGAGCATCCTTTGTCTGTCTTTCCTTACGATCCTTCATCCATTCTTTATCCTGCCACTCATAGGATGAAATCTCTCTGACCACAGAGGCTGTCTCAGGTCGGAGCTGCTGACCGAAAGCATAGGGATCCGCTTTCAGACTGATCACATCACCTTTTGACTTAATCTCATACTTGTAACATTCCCCGGGTAAAACATCGGGAATAAACAGCTCAAAGACACCACACTCCTGATTTCTTCTCATCTGATGACGTCTGCCGTCCCAGTGATTAAAATCACCGACGACGCTGACACGGACAGCATTAGGCGCCCACACGGCAAAAAAAGTACCCTCTGTTCCCTGCAGCGTCATGGGATGTGCACCCAGTTTTTCAAAAGAATCATAGTAAATTCCTGCATTCAGCTTATCGGCATCCTTTTGATCCATGCCGAAATCGTATCTGTAAGGATCTTTTATGACTTCTGTAATGCCTTCTCCATAATGAACTTCATATTCATACTGATCCGGTATCCTGCCGGGCATCAGGCATGCAAAAAAACCGGCTTCATCCACCTGCTCCATCTTTTTCTTCTTCTGATCAGATAAAATCAGATATACTTCCTCTGCTTCCGGCTGAAAAGTCTGAAAAAGTGTATTTTTAGAGACCGCATGAGGTCCCAGAATCTCATGAGGATTATCCTCCTCAGAATAAATAATCCCTTCCACACGCGGCCAGTTCATTAATTTATATAACTTATTATCCATAAGATATTCCCCCGTTTTCTTTTATTTTGAATTCAAATTCTTTAGCATTATTTTATCAAAGATATCTGTACAGCACAAGTCTCAAGTGCTACAATCTAACTATCATAGATAAAGGATGTGTAATTATGTACGAAACATTAAATTCCAAAGATTTTGATTTTTTGAACGAGGATGACAAGGAGCTTTTAAACCGCGTCAGTGCCTATTCCGAGAAGGTTCTCGGCGATGTCAGCCCTGAGCAGGTGCGGATTTCCGAACAGCTTGACAAGCTGAGACCTGTCATGCAGGAGCTTGCGGAAGAAAGAAAAACATCACTGGAAGATATTTTCATTAAATATATGGATCTGGCCAGTCTTGTGCTTGCCAAGAAGGATGAGAAATTTAAAGAGGATATGCAGGATTTCGATGTCACTGAATTTTAACCTTACATTCAAAAAGGACAGCGGTTACTTATCACCGCTGTCCTTTTTATTATGATTTTTACTTTACAACTCTTACTCTGAAAACACCTTCGATTGACTTCAATTTATCGATAATTGCTTTCTCCGCAGGCTGCTCAAGATCGAGCATGGTATATGCCACTTCTCCTCTTGATTTGTTCATCATATCTGTGATATTGATTCCCTCATCGCCAAAGCAGGCTGTAAATTTTGTGATCATGTTGGCGATATTCTTATGGAAAATGGCAACACGGCCCGCCTGGTTACATACACCCATGTCGCAGTTTGGATAATTCACGCTGTTAGCAATATTGCCGTTCTTTAAGTAATTCATCATTTCCTTGACAGCCATCTTCGCACAGTTGTCTTCCGACTCCTCTGTGGAAGCGCCAAGATGAGGTATCACGATACATCCCTCCTGTCCTGCTGTTGTGGGATTCGGGAAATCGGACACATACTTGCGAACCTTTCCTGCTTTGATTCCATCCAGAACATCTTTTTCATTTACCAAAAGATCTCTCGCAAAATTAAGAATGATCACACCATCCTTCATTTTGTCAATGGCATCTTTGTTGATCATGCCTTTGGTAGAATCAAGAAGAGGAACATGGATTGTGATAATATCACAGGTCTCATAAATATCCTCAACATTAAGCACATGCTTTACATCACGGCTTAAATTCCATGCAGCATCAACGGACACATAAGGGTCATAACCATAAACTTCCATACCGAGATGTTTTGCTGCATTGGCAACCTTGACACCGATAGCACCAAGACCGATGATACCGAGCTTCTTTCCCTGAATTTCCGTTCCTGCAAATTTTTTCTTTTCCTTCTCGGCAGCCTTCGCGATATTTTCGTCGCCCTTATCAGACTGAACCCAGTTGATACCGCCGATCACATCTCTTGATGCAAGAAGCATACCGGCAATCACAAGTTCCTTTACACCGTTTGCATTGGCACCCGGAGTGTTAAAGACAACAATACCTTTTTCGGCACATTTATCAAGAGGAATATTATTAACGCCGGCACCTGCTCTTGCCACGGCAAGAAGGTTATCAGACAATTCCATATCATGCATGGCGGCACTTCTTACCAGAATACCATCCGCCTCATTCACATCTTCTGTTTTTGTAAATTCTTCTGTGAAATCATCAAGTCCGATTTTGGAAATCGGATTCAGACAATAATATTTAAACATAGCTGTTCTCCTCTTTACCCATTGTTTTTCTCAAATTCGCGCATAAATTCAACCAGCTTCTCCACGCCTTCAATGGGCATAGCATTATAGATGCTGGCACGCATACCACCAACAGTTCTGTGACCTTTCAGATTTTCAAAGCCGGCTTCCTTTGCCTCTTTTACGAACTTGGCATCCAGCTCTGCGTCACCTGTCACAAAAGGTACATTCATAAGAGATCTGTCTTCTTTTCTTACCGTACCCTTGAAAAGTTTACTTTCGTCAAGGAAATCATAAAGAATCTTGGCCTTCTTTTCGTTGCGTTCCTTCATTGCTTCAAGACCGCCCATCTTTTTCAGCCACTTGAATACCTTACCGCAAATATAAATTCCATATGCCGGAGGCGTATTGTATAAAGAGTCAGCATCTGCATGAATTTTGTACTTCAACATGGTTGGGGTTCCCGGAAGGGTATCCTCCGTGATCAGATCCTCTCTGATGATCACAATTACCACACCTGCAGGTCCGATGTTCTTCTGAACGCCGCCATAAATAACTCCGTATTTGGTAACATCTACCGGCTCTGACAAAAAGCAGGAAGAAACATCGGCCACCAATGTATGTCCTTTTGTGTTGGGAAGTGTTTTGAACTTGGTTCCGTAAATGGTATTATTCTCACAAATATACACATAGTCTACATCTTCGGGAATATCGAGATCAGAGCAGTCCGGAATATAAGAAAAAGTCTTATCTGCAGAGGATGCAACCTCTATGGCTTCTCCATAAATCTTAGCTTCCTGATATGCCTTCTTAGCCCACTGACCGGTTACGATATAAGCAGCCTTTCTGTTCTTCATCAGATTCATGGGAATCATGGCAAACTGCTGGCTTGCACCACCCTGCAAAAACAATACCTTGTAATTGTCCGGTATGTTCATCAGTTCTCTTAAGTCAGCTTCCGCCTCTTTGATAATGGTGTCATATGCCTTGGAACGATGGCTCATTTCCATAACTGACATGCCTGTTCCTCTGTAATCTAACATTTCATCTGCAGCTTCTTTTAGTACTTCTTCAGGTAAAACTGCGGGACCTGCTGAAAAGTTGTAAACTCTGGCCACTTTATCTTCCTCCTGTCAGGGATATCCCCACTTAATTTAGTTATAGCATAAAATCATTTCCTCATATTTTAAACCGATTTAACACTTTAGTCAACTGCTTTAGTAAAACATCACACACGGTGTTCCGATCTCCACCATATCATAAAGCTTTGCCACTTCATCAAGAGGCGTATTGACACAGCCATGAGATCCGTTCGTTTTGTAAATTTCACCGCCATATTCACTTCTCCAGGAGGAGTCATGAATTCCGATCGCACCTTTTACAGGGATCCAGTATTTTACGAAAGTTTCATAATCTTCTCCGCGGAGTATCCTGTTTTTCTGCTTGGCATATACATAGTTGGTTCCACAAGGAGTTCCTCTTCTGAGGGAAGTATTACCCGTCACCACACTTGTTTCAATGACAAGCCGGCCTTTTTCATAATAATAGAGCTTCTGCTCCGTCATATCCACTTCTATATAGGTATCTCCGATATCATCAAGTCCCTGTTTTTGAGCTGTCTGAATATATTCCGGTGTATGTACTTCAGACTTTTTGTTAAGAAAAGCATTCAGGAGATATTCTTTTTCCGCTTCGCGGTCAATTTCATTCCCGTAAATGCCGCCCTTTACCATTACAGTTTCTCCCCGGGTTGCATGAAAAAGTCTTGTAGTGCCGACAGTATCATATTTGTCAGCCAGGGCATCCACAAAAGCGTAAACTTTTTCCTCATCCGTACAAAGATTTCCATCTTCGCCAATAACAAAATCTCCGTCACTGTCAAGCAGGAGAAAATCAGCGGCAATACCCTGGTTAATGGGAACCTGTTTCTCTCCCATCTGATAGATAATATTGCAATTCTGATATTCGGAGATCAAATCCCACAGTTTTAGAGTGTCTTCCATGTCCTTAGTAAGCGGCAGGTCTTTGTAACAGCCGGCTGCTTCCAGATCAATCTCCGGCTTCAGATTTTCAAAGGAACTATAAATCAGTTTCTTGGCCATTGCACCGTCAAATGCATGCTTTCTCTCGTTGACAAGATAATATCCGTTATCCCCTTTCAGAATCCGGATACGTCTGTCATCCATATTCTTTCCGTCCGTGATTCCGAAGCTTTTCAGTTTTTTCTCAAACAGCTCTTTATCATATTCCATGACAGGCTGTATTGTTTTATCTTTAGCGGATGCTTTCAGATTGTCAATCCAAAGATAAGGATTCTGCCTCTCCTGATACAATTCAAGAGATTCTTCAAAGGAGAAAGAAAGATGTACCTCATCGGCTGATATGGTATAGGACTTACCATCTCCCATAAAGATGGTAAGTCCTTCATAGTCATACTTTTTTAAAAGTTCGTCATTAATCTCATTGATACTTTTTCCGGTACAATATACGCCATTGATCCATGTTCCGTAGCTGAACCCGCCACTGTAATACCTGGACAATCCCAGGTACATGGCAAACAGAGAAACCAATATCAGTGAAAAACCAATTATGCATCCTTTTAATATGATATTTTTTTTCATTTCTATTCTTTATTCTTCAGATCCGACTCATCAAAAGCATCACTGATGGCTGCTCCGGCAGGTACCATAGGAAATACCTTGTCATCCTCCGGTATCATGCACTCGATCAATACCGGTCTGTTCATTTGAATTGCGCTTCTGACAGCATCTGCAACCTCTTCCTTCTTTGTGACTCTGATTGCTTCGCAGCCAAGTCCCTTAGCAACCATGCAGAAATCCACACTGTCATTCAGAACGGTCTGGGAATAGCGCTTTCCATAGAACAGTGTCTGCCATTGTCTTACCATGCCGAGAACATGATTGTTGATCACTACCTGAATCACAGGAATATTGTAACGGCTTGCAGTTGCCAGTTCATTCATATTCATGCGGAAGCATCCGTCGCCGGCAATATTGATGCAGATTTTGTCGGGTCTTCCCATCTTGGCACCGATACAGGCTCCGAGACCATATCCCATGGTTCCAAGACCGCCTGATGAAAGGAAGGTTCTGGGCTCAGAATATTTGTAATACTGAGCTGCCCACATCTGATGCTGGCCTACATCCGTAGTGATGATTGCCTTACCCTCTGTCACATTGTCTATCTCTTCCATGATGTAAGGACATGACAGCCCATGCTCTTCGTATCTGAGTGGATATTTTTCCTTTAACTCTTTTATATGCTTCATCCACTCAGAATGTTCCATCTGCGGAAGCTCTTTATTGATTTTTTGTAAGACTTCTTTCAGATCACCCACAACATAGGCATCACAGTGAATGTTCTTGTTGATTTCCGCCGCATCGATGTCAATATGTAACACCTTGGCTCCCTGCGCAAATTTAGATGCATTTCCCACTACACGATCAGAAAATCTTGCACCCAATGCAATCAGAAGATCACAGTTGCTGACACCAAAATTCGATGTCTTTGTTCCATGCATACCGATCATTCCTGTGTAATAATCGCTGTGCCCGTCCATTACCCCTTTTCCCATAAGGGTATCACAGACAGGCGCATCAAGAAGCTTTGACAGTTCTCTTACTTCTTTGTATGCTCCGGAGATAACGGCACCACCGCCTACGTAAATATAAGGCTTCTTTGATGCTTTTAAAAGCTCAACGGCCTTTTTGATATCTTCCTGCGTATACTTGCAGGGGGAAACCGCAGGCACCGGATATACTTTTTCATACTCGCAGGTATTTGCCGTCACATCTTTTGTAATATCCACAAGCACAGGACCGGGACGTCCTGTTTTTGCAATGGTAAATGCCTTGCGTAGCGTATCTGCCAGAATGTTTACATCCTTAACAATATAGCCATGTTTTGTGATCGGCATGGTCACACCTGCAATATCAACCTCCTGGAAAGAATCTTTTCCGAGAAGAGGCAGATTTACATTACAGGTAATTGCCACCATTGGTACGGAATCCATATAAGCCGTTGCAATACCGGTCACCAGATTCGTAGCGCCGGGACCACTTGTGGCAAGACATACTCCTACTTTTCCGGTTGCTCTCGCATAGCCGTCTGCCGCATGAGCTGCCCCTTGTTCGTGGGATGTTAAGATATGCCTGATTTCATCGCTGTGCTTATATAAGGCATCATATACATTTAAGATGGTACCACCCGGATATCCGAAGACAGTGTCAACACCCTGTTCTTTTAAACATTCAACAACTATTTCTGCACCTGTCAGCTGCATTTTTCGATCCTCCGCTTATCTCTTTTGATTTTATGACAATTTCATAGATATCATTACTTCCTGGGGATTTCAAGAATAGCACCCCTGTTACCGCTTGTGACCATTTCTCTGTATCTTGCAAGATAACCTGAAGTAACTTTAGGCTCTCTCGGCTGCCACTTTGCTAATCTTGCAGCCATCTCCTCATCGGAAACCTTAACATCAAGCTTCATCTCAGGGATATTGATGCTGATAATATCTCCCTCTTCCACCAGCGCAATTGGACCACCAACAGCTGCTTCCGGTGAAACATGACCGATGGAAGCACCGCGTGATGCACCTGAAAAACGTCCATCGGTAATCAGGGCTACGGAAGATCCAAGTCCCATTCCGGCAATTGCTGATGTGGGATTGAGCATTTCCCGCATACCCGGGCCGCCTTTCGGTCCTTCATAGCGGATTACCACTACATCACCCGCTACGATCTTTCCGCCTTTGATTGCTGCAATCGCATCCTCTTCACAGTCAAATACTCTTGCAGGTCCTTCATGTACCATCATCTCTTCCACAACGGCAGAGCGCTTCACCACACTTCCGTCAGGAGCAAGATTGCCTTTCAGCACTGCAAGACCTCCGGTTTTTGAATAAGGATTCTCTACCGGTCTGATTACTTCCGGATTTTTGTTGACAGCCCCTGCAATGTTTTCTCCAATTGTTTTCCCTGTGACTGTCATGCAGTCTGTATGTAAAAGTCCGATATCTGCAAGTTCTTTCATAACCGCATAAACACCACCAGCTTCATTTAAGTCTTCCATATATGTAGGACCTGCCGGTGCAAGATGGCAGAGATTCGGTGTCTTTGCACTGATTTCATTTGCAAAGGCAATGTCAAAATCAAAACCGATCTCGTGGGCAATAGCAGGAAGATGCAGCATGGAATTAGTGGAACATCCCAGCGCCATATCAACGGTAAGTGCATTTAAAATTGCATCCTTTGTCATGATATCTCTTGGTCTGATATCTTTTTTCAGCATTTCCATAACAGCCATTCCCGCATGTTTTGCAAGCTTGATTCTATCCGAATAAACAGCCGGAATGGTGCCGTTTCCTCTAAGTCCCATTCCAAGTGCCTCTGTCAGGCAATTCATAGAGTTTGCCGTATACATACCAGAACAGGAACCACAGGTTGGACAGACTTTTTCTTCAAACTCTCTCAGTTCCTCCTCTGTCATAGTGCCTGCTGCGTGGGAACCAACTGCCTCAAACATGGAGGACAAGCTTCTCTTCTGTCCCTTCACATGGCCGGCCAGCATCGGTCCACCGGAAACAAACACGGTAGGAACATTGATTCTTGCCGCCGCCATCAACAGACCCGGAACATTTTTATCACAGTTCGGAACCATAACAAGTGCATCAAACTGATGGGCAAGCGCCATACATTCCGTGGAATCGGCAATCAGATCTCTTGTCACAAGAGAATATTTCATACCGATGTGTCCCATAGCAATACCGTCACATACTGCAATTGCCGGGAACACAACAGGAACGCCTCCCGCCTCTGCAACGCCAAGCTTGACAGCATTTACAATTTTATCAAGGTTCATATGTCCGGGAACAATTTCATTGTATGAACTGACGATACCCACCATGGGCTTTTTCATCTCTTCTTCCGTAAATCCCAATGCATGAAACAAACTTCTGTGGGGCGCCTGCTGGGTGCCTGTCTTTACATTGTCACTTCTCATTTTCATCTCTCCTTTAGTTAAGTATTTTTTATATAAAGCACGAAACTTTCATTCTCATAGACCTGTTTCATGTTATCCTTTACGTAATCCCATGGAATCGTATTGTAATAATGATAAAACTCCCATTCCATCTCATTATATTCAGGGTCCATCATCTTTTTGTCAAGAAGCAGATAATCCGAGCCTTCTATGACCGTATTTTCACAGGTTATATCATAAAGAAATTTCATCAGATACTGCTGTGTACAATCAGTGACGCAGATATTTTCTGCCTTTTCGATATCACTGTGTGAAAGCGCGTCCTGAATCTGATATTCCCGCATACTGTACTGTCCATGATGGGCGTCATTCACCCAAAAGTTCGAAAGAAGTGTGATAAGTCCTATCAGACCTACAACAATGACTACTTTTCTCTGTGCCCTGCTTGGAATCTTTTTGTCAAAGACTGCTTTGTCATAAATCTCCAGGATAACCGGAAACATCCATGCAACCAAAAAAGCAAGGAGGACGCCTCCATAGGTAAACACCCGGTAATAAGGCAGCGCACACTGAATCGTCAAAAACAAAGGAATACACAAAATACCGGAAAGAAGGAAAATCAGGAATAAAATGTTATCTTTTTCCTTTCTCCTGATACCTGAAATAAGCTTCCATATGAGAAGACAAATTCCTATCAAAACAATGATCAGAAACAGGCTTGAAAAACCATCATAATACCAGTTCATCAGTGTCTTCATCCACTGAAGCAGTCTTCCAAAATATCCCTGTCTTTCCACGCTCTGTATATAAGGTGTGGAAAGCATGTATTCCATACCTGTTCGCAGTGCGTCAAAGGGTGCAGTAAGAATCATCTTTACATGACTCATTCCATAATATAGACCTGTTTCATCCTTGACCAACAGATTAGATCCGATTGCAAGCCAGATTATGGCATACAGGCCAGTCGTCACAATTGCTGCAAGAATCGAAACTGTAATCAGCTTTCCAAGCTTTCGAAGGTATTCCGATTTTCGCAGTGGAAGTTTACTTGTCTTTGACTCTGAAATTGCCCGATAAAGCAGATATATACCACCTGTCATACAGACCGGAAGTACGAAGTAAATATCACTGGTCAACGTATAGAGACCAAGGACAAGAGACATACCGAAAACCACATAATATCTATAGGCTGTCCTAAACTCCTTACAGATAAAAGTAAGACAGTAAAAAGCTGTCAGATAACAGGTGATCCCAAGTGTATAGCCTCTTCCCTGTACCGCCATCTGATTGACCAGATTCATGGATGCATATAAAAGCACAGCTACAAGGGAAAGCCCTTTTTTCAGAAACCTTCTGCCGATTCGAAAAATCAGAATGAGATTGGCAAGTGCACACAGATAACTCACTCCCCGAAGACCGATATAAGGATTCCCAAAATAATCAAGGAACGCTGACAGTACCGAGTAACCCACATGATTATTGGGTACCGGCCAGTGTATTGCGGCATACACAGGTCCTCTGCTGATAAAATAATAATAAGTATATAATTCATCATACCAGGGAGTAAGCGCAAATAAACGGTATCCGTAATACACTGCCATGATGAGTAAAAAAATCAGGAACCCTGTCTTTTCATAATCTTTTTTCAATTTTTCCATGTTAATGAATTTCATTTGCCAGCAAATCACCCATTTCTTTACAGCCTACACGGACACATCCCTCCGACATAATATCCTGAGTTCTGTAACCTTTTTTCAAAATGCTCTTTACTGCATTTTCTATGGCATCCGCCTCTTTGTCAAGGTCAAAGGAATATCGCAGCATCATTGCTGCTGACAAAACGGTAGCAATCGGATTGGCAATATCCTGTCCGGCAATATCAGGCGCAGAGCCATGGCTGGGCTCATAAAGTCCGAATTTCGTATCATTTAATGATGCACTTGCAAGCATACCGATGGAACCTGTTACCATACTGGCTTCATCGGAAAGAATATCTCCAAACATGTTTTCAGTTAAGATAACATCAAATTGAGCGGGGTCCTTTACCAGCTGCATCGCACAATTGTCTACCAGCATATGTTCCAGGGTAACTTCAGGATAATCTGCTGCAACCTCTTCCACAACTTTTCTCCAGAGTCTTGAGGAATCCAGAACATTTGCTTTATCTACACTGGTAACCTTTTTGCGGCGTTTCATTGCAATGTCAAAGCCTTTAATCGCAATTCTCCTGATTTCTTTTTCATCGTATGTAAGGGTGTCAATGGCTTTCCTGACTCCGTTTTCTTCTATGGTATGGCGCTCACCGAAGTAAAGGCCTCCGGTCAATTCACGCATGATCATCATGTCAAAACCTGCATCACTGATTTCTTTCTTAAGAGGACAGGCATCAGCAAGCTCTCCATAAAGTATGGCAGGTCGGAGATTCGCAAACAGATTCAGTTCCTTGCGGATTTTTAAAAGTCCGGCTTCCGGGCGCTTGTCCGGAGGAAGCTGATACCAGGGTGAGGTAGTGGTATTGCCGCCGATAGAACCCATCAGTACAGCATCCGCTGCCTTAGCATCGGCAATCGCCTCATCCGTCAATGGCACACCGTGCACGTCAATGGATGCACCTCCCATTAAAATATCCTTAAAAATCATTTCATGTCCATAGACAGAAGCGACTTTATTTAAAACCTTTTTGGCTTCTGTAACAATTTCCGGTCCGATCCCGTCTCCGGGAATACAGGTGATGTTTAATTTCATGGTTATCCTCCTTTAAGCATGCTTACTAAAACAGCCCGACATAAGCATGTCGGGCTGCATTGCTTCTCAAGCCATGTCGTTTGTATTATTCATTGTCCGCTTTTTCTACCTGAGCAATTGCCGTCTTCTGCATAGGGATACGACAGTTCTTGTTATTACCGAATTCAACAATCACGGTATCCTCTGTGATATCAATAACAATTCCGTAAAATCCGCTGTTTGTCAAGACACAGTCACCGATTTCAAGTGCAGATAACATGGCAGCCATTTTTTTCTGTTCTTTCTTCTGAGGTCTGATCATAAAGAAATAAATGAATGCAAAGATAAGTACAATATAAACTATCATGATAATGCCGCCACCGGCTGCTGCTCCTGTGGCTGATGTATCAGCTGTCAATAAGATTCCCATTAAATTTCCTCCTGAATATAAATATTATGCTTTTAATAGCCAGTCTAAAAAATATAATACACAATCCTGCCTGTAAAAACAAGACCTTTCTTATTTTTCTCCATTTTCCTGTTGCATTCCTTCAAGCTTTCTCTTTTTATATGCAGAAAATTCACCTGCATCGAGAGCATCTCTGATTTCTGTCATCATAGTATTGTAAAAATAAAGATTATGCAGAACACAAAGCCTCATTCCAAGCATTTCTTTTGCTTTTAACAGATGTCGGATATAACTTCTTGAATATCTTCTGCATGCCGGACACGCACACCCCTCTTCGATTGGGCGGTCATCCAGTTCATACTTGGCATTAAACAGATTAATTTTTCCGTTATTTGTATATAAATGGCCATGTCGTCCATTCCTGGACGGATAGACGCAGTCAAAGAAATCGATTCCTCTCTCCACTCCTTCCAAAATATTGGCAGGAGTGCCCACCCCCATCAGATAAGTTGGTTTATCGACCGGAAGATAAGGAACCGTTTCTTCTATAATATGATACATCTCCTCATGCGTCTCCCCAACAGCAAGTCCTCCGATGGCATAACCGTCAAGTTCAAGTTCTGCGATTCTCTTCGCATGGTCTATTCGGATATCCTCAAAAATCGCTCCCTGATTTATCCCAAACAGAAGCTGGTCTTTGTTGATTGTATCTTCCAGAGAGTTCAGTCTCGCCATCTCATTTTTACAGCGGATCAGCCACCTTGTAGTCCGGTCTACCGAATTTTGTACATAGCTTCGATCTGCTTTACTGGATGGGCATTCGTCAAATGCCATCGCTATGGTAGAAGCAAGATTTGACTGAATCTGCATACTCTGTTCCGGTCCCATAAAAATTTTCCTGCCGTCAATATGGGAGTTAAAATAAACGCCTTCCTCTTTGATCTTACGCATACTCGCAAGAGAAAAAACCTGAAATCCGCCGGAATCCGTCAGAATTGGTTTGTTCCAGGACATAAATTTGTGGAGACCGCCCATCTGTTTTACGATTTCATCCCCCGGTCTCACATGAAGATGATATGTGTTAGATAATTCAACCTGAGTTCCAATCTGCTCCAAATCTTCCGTAGATACAGCTCCCTTGATTGCTGCAACAGTACCTACATTCATAAAAACAGGAGTCTGTATCACGCCGTGAACGGTAGTCAGTTCTCCTCTTTTCGCTCTTCCTTCCTGTTTCAGTAAACGATACATATTAGCTCCTTATAAATATTTATCCCAAAACTCTTCCAGAGTTATTCCTTCTCCGGTAATCACCATTGCCGCATCTTTTCCTACATATCTGAAATGCCATGGTTCAAATTCAATACTTGTTATATATTCTTTGCCGGCCGGATAGCGTAAAATAAAACCATATTCACAGCTATGTTCCGCAAGCCATCTTCCTGCCTCCGTATCTGCAAAACCTTCATCCAGCGTTACATACTCATCAGAAACAATATCGATAGCCAGTCCGATCTGATGCTCACTTGCACCCGGTACTGTCACCGCTTTTGATGAGATGATATAAGCATCCATGTAGGACATGCCTTTTCTCATGTAAGCTTCTATTTTGCGGTTAAACAAAACTTCCTGATAATTCAGATCGCGATAAGGGGAACAGATTGCAAGTGTGATACCGTCCTTTTTGGCAGCCTGCATCATGGATAGCAGCTCATCAATAATGCGCTCGTCACATTTCATCGTTCCCTTAATGGTCTTTATGTTACCCAGTGAAAATTCATAATCATCCGGAATCGGATGCTGTTTATTGATGAGAACAAGCTTCCAGTCATCCTTTGAAAAAACAGGTTTCGATGCATTTTCTGTTTCCGGTATATCTGCCGGTTCCGCCTCTTTTTCCATTTCAGTGCCCTCTTCCAAAATCTCAGAAAGAGAATATTTATCCACCTCACTCATACCGTGAAATTCAGAAGCATCATATCCGTCAAGAACATCTGCATCCTCAAGCAGGGGAACATCATCAATGTTCACGGAAGTATCACCCGTAAGCGTAAGACTTTCATCCTCCGAGACTACAGGAATCTGTTCATCTGTGCCGTCCGCTACAAAGCCACCCGTGTTCTGAAATACAGGATAAGCAAAACTGTTTCCAACCATAAAGCACATAAAAATGAATATGGCACAGACGAAGCGCTTTGTTCCTCTCCTGCAATAATCAGTAAAACGAAAAAAAAGAAGGCAGACTGCAAGTCCCATAATGGCAGGAATCCGAAGAAATTTATGCTTACTGCCCATATTTATAAAATAACCTGTCATCCTATCTTTTAACGACTTTCTCATTTGTTTACCATACACCGTTCTTTCGAATTCTAGCCTGCAAAATACTTACCGTTATTTTATCATAAAAGAACCTTTTGTACAGTATTTTCATGAAAATTCCCTTAATTTTCCGTAATTTCTTGCCACTATATTCAAATTCGGTTATAATCAGATTTAATGATTGGGAAAGGATTTTTTATATGGCAGGATCATCTTTTGGCAATTTATTCAGAATAACAACCTGGGGAGAATCACACGGGAAGGCTCTCGGTGTTGTGATTGACGGTTGTCCGTCAGGTCTTCCCCTGGAAGCGCAGGATATTCAGGTTTTTCTTGACAGAAGAAAACCCGGCAAAACTGCTATTTCCACTCCCCGCAAAGAGGCTGATGAAGTTGAAATATTATCCGGAGTTTTTGAAGGTAAAACAACAGGCACTCCTATCTCTCTTCTGATTCCCAACACTTCACAGAAATCATCGGATTACAGTGAAATCGCTTCTTACTACAGACCGGGACATGCCGATTACACTTTTGACAAAAAATTCGGATTCCGGGATTATCGCGGCGGAGGAAGATCCTCTGCGAGAGAGACAGCCGGACGCGTCGCTGCAGGTGCCATCGCTTCAAAGCTGTTAAAGGAGCTTGGCATAACTGTTATGGCCTACACAAAGTCCATTGGCCCTGTTCATATCGATATGTCTCATTTTGACAAGGATGCCATTCTTTCAACTGCAACCTGTATGCCCGATAAAACGGCGGATGAGAAAGCTTCCGCTTATTTGAAGGAATGTATGATGAATAAAGATTCCAGCGGCGGTGTTGTTGAGTGCGTAGTAACCGGTATGCCGGCAGGTATCGGTGACCCTGTCTTTGATAAACTGGATGCCAATCTTTCCAAAGCCATTATGTCCATCGGTGCCGTTAAAGCCGTGGAAATCGGCGATGGCTTTGCTGTTTCCACCGCAAAAGGCTCTGAAAACAATGATGCTTTTACAATGCATGATCAAAAAGTGATCAAAAAGACAAATCATGCCGGTGGTGTTTTGGGCGGTATCAGTGACGGTGCAGACATCATTCTGCGTGCACACTTTAAACCCACGCCTTCCATATTTCAAAAACAGGAAACAGTAAATAAAAGCGGAGAAAATGTTGAAGTTGAGATTAAAGGAAGGCACGATCCCGTTGTGGTTCCAAGAGCTGTCGTTGTTGTGGAATGTATGACTGCTCTTACGATTCTCGATGCCTGTATGGCAAATATGAGTGCAAGACTTGAGTATCTGACGGATTTTTATCACCCGTCCAATTAATGTAACGATAATAAAGCGGCAGCCTGAAAAGCTGCCGCTTCTTATCTTTATTAACATCACAAATTATTTTTACTCTTCCGTCAGTTTATGGAAAATAACACAGTTGGGCTGATCTACATTCATTTCTTTTCCGTTCATGACAATGGTTCCCTTTTTCAGATCCACTGTAAAGAAAGTCATGGTATTGGATTCGTGATTCAGAGAAACGAGATGCTTATTATCCGGGAATAAAGTCGCATCCTTAGGATAATCCCCACTGACAGGCAGACACAAGATCTTGGTAAGCAGACCTGTCTTCTGATCAATGGAATACAGCACAACACTGTTGTCTCCCGCGTTGGAGCTGCACAAATATTTGAAATCGTTTGAGATGTTAAGCGCACTTGCTGCAGAACCGCCTGCATGATAATCGTTTAATGTGGAAATCGTCTGAATCTTTTCAAACTCGGGCGTATTGTGCTTTTGATCCACATAATAACGGTAAACGTCAATATAGTTTTTCAGTTCATGCACTGCATACATATACTGCCCGTCCTTGGAGAATTTCAAATGTCTTGGTGCTGATTCCTGTTCGCTTCTGACAATATCCACCTGATGAAGTTTTCCGGTAACATGGTCAAGCTCGTAGATTACAATATGATCCATGCCAAGGTCTGCAGCACATAAAAAGCGATTGTCCCTTGTCATCTTCACACAACTGATGTGAGGACGGAAATTGCGCTCTGCAATACTGCCAAGTCCCTTGTGAAAAATCTCATCGGTGATCTCACCTATCGTACCATCTTCATTTACTCTGAGAGCCGTCAGTTTAGCATCATGATAACCTGCAACAAAGAGGAATCTGTCATCATAATCAGTAGAGAGATAACACCCTCTCATTCCGTTGATCGATGCATGATTCAAGGCTTCAAGACTTCCGTCCTTCAATATTTTGTAGGATTCAACTCCAAAATCAGTAATGGAATATAGAAATTTCTGATTATGTGATATTGTTACATAAGAAGAATTTGTAATCTCTACCTGGTCTTTTTCTTTGAATCTGCCATTTTCCATATCCACATCATAGATACGGATTCCGCAACTGCTCTTGTTACCTGATGTGTAAGTGGATACATATGCAACATATTTATCTCTATTCATACTTCCATTCCTTCCTGCCGATTCCTTTTTCTTCCGTTTTTATTATTCCCAGTATAACACAACTTAAAAATCTTGTTAATAACCAATCATGTAAAATCGAATTAAAAAATGAGCAATGTCTGTAAAGTCACTGCTCATTTTTTACTTTCCTGTTTACTTTTTATTTTTTGTTTCATAAATGCTGTAAAGAAGACAGCCACCAAGCGAAATTGCTACAATGGCAATAAAAACAATCTCTGTCACGCCCATGCTTTATCCTCCCTTTCAATATACAATCTCTGCTATCAAAAGCGTTATTCACAATTTACCATTCATCCCGGAAATTACAATAATTCTGCTGATTTCTTGATGAGATTTTAGCATAGCGTTAACAGTTTCTTAACATCTGATGTAAATTTCAGCTGAATTGCAACAATAAAATCAAGAATAACTGATTTTTAGCAGAATTGCACAAAGAAAAAGCTGTTTTTAACCCGGATCGCTCCGGAGAAAACAGCTTTCTTTTGTTTAAATTGCACATATAAATTTTTTAGATTGATTTTATGGCATGAAAAACAGGGGTATTTTTATACCCTATCTTTGATCTATGTGAAAGAGTGTTCCAGGCATCCGATCAGGCGGCTGATAAATGCAAATTGTCTATATATTTCCTACTGCTGATACCGCCAAGAAGTTTACGGGGATAATTATTTATCCAGTCCTGCACCATGGAAACCTGTTTGTCTGTTACCGTATCAAAGTTTGTTCCCTTGGGAAAGAACCGTCTGATCATACGGTTAATATTTTCATTCGTGCCACGCTCATAACTACTATAAGGGTGGCAGTAATAAACAACAGTACGACCGCCTTTTTCAATCCCTTCACTGTCAAGAAACTCAACACCATTATCACAGGTAATCGTTTTAAACTTCTCCCTGAATTTCTTTTTACCAAGTTTCTTCTCCAATCGGTCTAAAGCCCGTACAACCGAAGCTGATTTTTTATCTTTGATCTTCATAACGATCTCTTCCCTTGTCATACGTTCAGACAGAACCAGCAGACAGGATTTACCCGTATTCTTGGCACTTACTACAGTATCCATCTCCCAGTGACCATAAATTTTCCTGTCTTTAATATCTTTGGGTCTTTCCTCTATGGAACGGCCTGTGCGGTTATTGAGTGATACAGTACTGTTTTCGTCCCTCTTTTTATGTTTTGCTGGAGCTTTCTTACTGGGCAGATCATTATAATCCACATTCAGAAACAAACCCATATCGAAATAATTATAGATCGTCTTATAACAGAGCTTTGTTTTAAATTTTATTCCCTCATTCTCTGCATGGAGCAGGAGAGCTTCTGGGGAGTATTTCTTATTTTTAACCATATCTTCAATGTAAGCAACTAGCTCATAATCAGAGCCAATTTTCAAATTTCTTCCCCGGTTACAAACGGAATTATTATAAAGCATCTGTGCATAATCTGCTTTATATGCGTAATATTCCCTTAACTGGGAATCTATCTGTTTTACAGTTCCTTTTTTAATTTCTTTGTAAAGGGTATTATACTTTATTCCCAGTATTCCAGATATCTCACTTACCGTATACCTCTGATCAAGAAGAACCTCAATTTTATATCTCTGTCCCTCTGTTATGTAATTTCCCATAAAATACACCTCCTATCAATCCAGAATGTCATAAAAAGAAACCATGTGTACAAGGGTAAAATAAACGGAAAAACCGCCCTTGACACATGGTTCTTTTTATGTGGATATACAGAAAGCTATTTAAAACGACCGTTTTTTATCTGTTTTTCTTCACTCCTGCCTTGTATTGATTTTTGTATATTGCCTGTCTGTTTGCTAAACCGGGTATATCAGAATTTTCAAAGAAATAAAGGATCATAAAATTTTTTGAAAAAGCATCAAAAAATTTTTTATTAAAATCAGAGATTTTTCCTTGATTTCTTTTCCAATCCTGATAATAAAGCACCCGAGCAAAGCAGACACGGGCAACATACCAAAATCAAAACATACAAGGAAGGAGATGAGAACAGAAAAACTGATAAAAAAACTACATACGGAGCAAGCACCACAAACAAAACCCAAAATCAATTTAAAGGCGACAGCCGGAAAGGAAAAGAAAATGACATTCGATGAATTGATTAACAAACTTAAAGAATTACAAAACGGAAGTGAGTACATGATTAAAATATGGTATGACGAACTACCTAATCACAGAAAAGAAAACATTAACAAACTTTATGGTTTTATCCGTGCTTTACATGCGGTAAATTTCATTTCAGAAGATGATGAAAAAGAACTTATTGAACAACTTTATAGAAGACATTCAGAATCATTCCAAATAAATAATATATAACATTGACGAAAAGAAAGGAGAAAGCCTATAATATCCCTATAGAAAGGGGTATGGCTATGTGTGAGAAAATGACAGATAAACAAATGGAAGTAATATTAAACCTTGTAGCTGATAAGTTCGCAGGATGCAAGGACATGGATGAAGTAAAAAAAGCCATTGAAGAAGTAAGAAATATGGCAAAAAAAGAGAAACCTACAGAATAAATTTTTAAAGCTATAAAAAGTAAAAGAGGGCGTCAGCCCTCTTTTTGTGAATCTAATCACTCCTTATTAATCTTTTCAAAATCTTCCTTAGTTAGTTCTGGTGTATACGGACAAGCATACCATAAATCATCAAGCGGCATTGTGCAGCCATAATCAGGATCATAACAACAACAGAAAAAACAGGGATCAAGAACACTTATTCCTATTGCTTTTTCCATGGTAATTCTTCCTCACTTTCTTCAATATCATGCCAGCCGTGCCGATATTCTTCCACAGTCATTTTCTTAATGCCCTTATCACTATAGAAAAGCACTTGTTTTATTCTTCTGAGAAAAGCCTTCCAAGTCTCTTCATAGTTACGTTGTACATCAGTATACTGCTCATTAAGCGGTATATTACTGATAATATAAACCTTAGTGAAACAAGCGACCTTATTGTTATATCTACAAGGCAAGTCCAAAGGGTAACCATCAAGGTAATTAAGCATATCCTGAATCTTTAGGGAGCTTCGGAACTCTTCAAAGATAATCACATCCTGTCCTTTATAGTTATCAAAGGGATGCTTATAATCAGTAATGCGGCTTACGTTTTCATAGCCATATCGTTCCATGATTGACCTTGTTTTGCCACATCCGGCTTTACCATAGCAATAATATACTTCCAGTTCCCGGAAAGTATTTTTAAACTGCTCCTGCATCACTGCATAACGTACACGCTCCACTTTATCGATATGTAGCATGACTTCCGGGTTCTGTTCCAGAATCTCATAGTTGCTCATACCAGCCTTGATCATATCGTAAAGATCAATGAGATCATTTCTCTGCCCCTGCCTTTCTATAGGCATATCCCCGGACTCCTGAAAAGTTTCCGGCTTGTTAGTCTCTTCCTTAGTAGAACCTTTATATTTACCCTCTTTACGGATATAATCACGATTTTCCTTTACAGTTCCCCGGCAGTAATCCATATGAGCAGAAGGAAACTTTTTCTTTACCACATCAAACTTAATCGCATCACCATGAAGAAGTAAATGGGTATGATATGTACCAGTACTACCGATCTCATCACACAGACACCAATATTTCACAGCCTTAAACTTACCAAGGATAGAAATAATGTTCTCATGGTTCATATCATGATCAGCAGGATTGTTTATTGTTAAAAGCCATTTCCGGCTTCTTGTAGTTCCTTCCATAAAGTTTCCCCTCAATCTTCATTTTCTTTAGAACCTCCAAAAAGAATATCAAAAGCCTGTTCCTGAAGCGTCTTTTCTTTTGCCGCCTGGGCTGTCATCATGTCAACCTGTTCCAGAGTATTATACAGTGCGTAGAAATCATCCCCGGCAATAAACTCTTTTATATACTGTGCTTTCTTTTTCTTTCCCTCAAACTGTGCTTCATAATCAGACTTAGGGAAGTAATAGCACCTGAACAGCCTGTCAAAGTGACCGATATTCTTACAGATCACCGTATAATTAGCTATATCCCTGATCTTCTTGGGAATACGTTCATATATCTGGGAAGAACAGAGAAATTCAAGTCCGTATTTCCTGTTAAAGGATAACATTGCAAGTATGGCAGGTGGAAAGTTTTTCCAGTCCGATGAATCAAATGTAATATGTATCTCATCAATGGCGATCAGACAGGGTATTTTCTTCTGGTAACAGTCCTTTGCGATCGTAACCATATCAGACCAGTGATTAATAAAATAGTTATTGTATTTATAGCTGAAATTTGATGCGATCACAAAAGGCTGTTTCTTTTCCGTAAATTCCTTGCGGTATCTTTCCATATGTGCAACCATGCTCATTGTTTTACCTTCACCCGGTAAAGCCACAAACTGGAAGATACCGAACTTTCTTTTTATTTTTCCCCGGAGAAAATCGACCACAATCCAACGGAAAAAGGAAAGCCATAAAGGAAGTTTCAAGGAAGTAATGCGATTCATGAAAAGTTTCCATTTCCACCGTTTTTTATAAATCTCCAATCCCTTATAATATTTCTTCAATCTCCGTAATCGTTTCTTACCTGATAAGGTGCCAAGAAAAGAAGCTTTCTGATCAAGAAAACTATCAGTCTTCCTGAATCGTTTTTTTGCCGCTCTTAATCTCTTCGATGATCGATTTAAAATAGTTCTCATACAGGAACACCCCCAGTTTTTCAAAAATCAGATAAATGCGGTAAGAGAAGATAACCACAAAGAAGAATGTCACATAATAGAATACGTTAGTCATGAAGGAATACTTATAAACCTCTATGATAAGACCAAGTACAACCGACAGGAACAAAGTAAAAAATGTAATTCGATGCTTCATAATAACCTCACTTTCTTAAAAAAAACACAGAAGATATAAAAAAACACAAAAAACACAAATTTGAAACTGAATCAGAAACCCTTGTAAATACTGGGTTTAAGACCCCAAAAACACAAAACACAGAAGTTCCTAGGGTAATACTATACCTAGGAACTTCCGCCCTTGACTCTATGCACCCGCTTACTGCGTGCGTTGCGGTGCAGGGCGTCGGGCTGTCCAAAGGACAAGCACCGCCTGCCCTTCACAGAACGCTAACGCAGACGCCCCTAGAGTAAAGGGTGCGCAAGAGCCGGAAGTCGTTAAGAATTCCAGTTATCCGGTAATTTATCCAAGGCTTTCAAAATTTCCCTGGCAATCAGTTCAGGAGCTTTTTTGCGGTATTTAAGTGTTTCGTACAAGTCATATAAGCCAAAAGTTATCATGATAATGACAAATACCCAAATAGCAATAGAAACCTCTAAAGAATTAAAAACCGTAACAATAGCTTTAATAAGCATATCTTCATAAGTCATGATAAAAACCTCCTAAAAATCAATTTTTGTAATAACAACCCATACAACGAGACCGCCACAAAGACAGCCGACAATAAATCCATACCAAATGCCCATAGTAAACCCCTTTCAAGTAAATTTACGGAAAAACAAAGAAACAATACGATTAATAACAGCATGTATAAAAGTACGAATAATATAACCAATACTCATACAGAGCATACCCCCTCTCTATGGAATAACATCAAATACACGTTTAATAATCCAGTTGATTGCCCAAAGAACAACTGCTCCAGACTTAAATACAACCATCAATCCAACAATTTCAAAGATCAGAGGAACAGGCACAAGGAAATTTACTTTTTTCAGAATATCAATACCAGTAGCCATATAAGTCTCAATGTTTGCAAGCACATCAGCTTCTATCGATATCTCCGGCCATACAAACATAACAAGCTCTACAACAAAGTCAATAAAATTATTTATCAAATCAGTCATAAGTACCCCCCCCTTAATTCAAAGTAAGTTCAACCTTGATATCACGAACGCACCACATAGCAAAACCGAACAGAATAGCAAAAGCCATAGCAGTCCGCACCCATATGAAATACTCTGCATAATCTTTAAAATCCAAAAGTACAATTTCGGGAGCTTTTACAAACTGCACAAGAATATCTGGTGTCTGTATAGTTATCTTTGGGTAATCATAATGATCTGTAATCTGCCCTTTTATATCCGTAACTATTGCAAGGAAAGGGTCTAAACCATCAGCACCTGGAATATTATCAAGAGCTTCCAATAGATGCGCCTTGATAGCTGGAAAGTCTATCACAAACCAAGCCATAAAATCCTTGATAGCCTGTAATATTTGTTGTAGCAATCCGATAATCGTACCAAGCAAACCAGTATAATCTTTACCAGCTTCTGCATCAGGATCAGTTTCAGTGCCAGGATCAGTACTTGTACCGGGACCAGTACTTGTACCGGGATTCGTTTCAGGAAAAACATCAGGATCAGAAACAACCTCATTTACAATAAGTGTATAAGTCGGCACATCAGGATAAGGAACAGGATCAGCAGAAGAACTACCAGTGCTTGTATTTGGATTCTGATCTTCCAACTGTTTTTTCAGTGCATTAATTGCCGCAACCAAACTAGAGATACTTACATCACGACCAATGAGATCATTAGCAAGAGCAGGGTTGGCTTGTACAAGATCAGCCGGAGATAAATCAGCAGTGGAAGCCCACCCATACTCATCTGATGAATCAATATAGTTATGCTCACGTTCACGATTAATACAACCAGAATCATCAGCATTTTCGCAATATGCTTTTATAGCAGAGTTAGATGTAAATATAGGAACATTAGCAAAGACCCAGTTTTCACTAGGAATACCTGTTAAATAAAGTCCATTTTCATTTAAAGTATAAGTAGTAGAGGTCTCAGAAGAAGTTCCAACGTACCTTGTATAAATTCTTGTACCTACAAACTTAGATTCAGAATAACCAGAAGAAGAATCGGGATTAACATAACATAACCAAGTATACCCACTAGAATTATTATGTATTATAAAAGGTCTACCACTACTAACAGAAACAGAACCAAATATTTCTTGACGTGATACTGATGATGTACCATATTCATAACTACCATAAAAATTAACAGTATAATTACCATCAGAATCTGCTAATAGCGAACCAAAATAATGAGGTTTATCATCACCAACACCATAAATTGACTGAAAAGAGTTAGTTATAGGATCTGTAGCAGTAGAAGATTGAAAATTATTTATCTTATCATTCACGTAAGCCTTTGCAACTTCAACTATACCCTCATCCTGTGGCACATACTTATTATAAAATTCTGCACTGAGAACACCTGCTCCAGCAATCAGATTTCCAATATTCCATACATCACTAGCACCCCATATTTTATGTGAAAATTTTTGACTGCTATCATCATCGGGATCAGGAGAAGGTTCAGGAGTACCACCGCCGCCTTCAACGACTTCCCACTCATCAGCAAGAGCCCATTCTTTAAGCGCGCTTGTACCATCAGTAACATACTGCTCTAAAATATCTAAATTATCCCGACACCAGTCGTGAACATCATTACAAATAGCATTCCAATCCCAATCAACAATATCATTGATAATAGCTACACCCAGGCAAGAAACACCAACGGCAGCAATAAGTTCAATAATAACATCAGCAGAAATGGCAACAGCCGCAACAGCGGCGGTAGCTTCAACATTATCCATTTTTTGAGGAGAGAAATAACTGTTATTGATACTGAAAAATATCAAAATAACAGAAAGGAAAATACATAAAGTTTGTTTAAACAATTTTCGACATTTCATAAACAGACTCCTTTACAGAAAAATAGGAAAATAGTATAATTTACCACATAAAAGGGGGAATAATACAATGGATATAATACAAATAGTACTTGTATCAATAATCATAATTTCTTTAGCAACAGCGCTTATAAAAGACATAAAAAATCGTAATTCATATAAAAAACACAAAAAGAAAAAAGGCTATGACCCAAGAAACAACTATTTCCGTAACAACCCGGAACATATCGATATGACAGAATCATACATAGATAGCATCTGGGAAGAAATGCGTAAAAAATGACCCTTGCCATAACAGCAAGGGTCTTTTCTTACCTATGCCCAACCAAGGACACCACGAACCTTGCCGAGTGCATAATTTACACCAGCAGACACGCAGATAATACCAACAGTGGCAGGAACAGCTACGCCGAGTACCTGTGTAACTGTAGACTTCATATCTGCAAAAGCGGTCGTAATCAGACCAAGAGTTGTTTCGTCTAACATAGCTTTTCTCCTTTCCAATGCCTATGGCGCGCTTTCATAGTACATTTCTTTTAATAATATTCTGAATGATTGAACCTACACCGTAGGTAATCATAAGAACCAGTAAAAACAGAATCAGTACAAACAGATAAGACAAAAGGGTGTTAGTCTTAAGCAATGTTTCATTAAATTCATTGATACTGGTTTCTGAAATATTCTGCATATCCATTTTGAGGTTATCACCGAAAGCGGTAACAATCGCATTCCCGGAAACAGTATTTTCATTCAGTTCAATGGATGAATCATATATCTGGTTCAAAGCAGATAATGTGTCAGTATCCGCTGTCTGGGAAACAGCGACAGCAGAATCAAAATTCCCTAAGTATTCAATACTGTAACTACAAAGATCATCAAGACCGATAATGATAAGATCTAACTGATCACGGATTTCAAGCCGTTCCTGTTCCGACAACTCAAAGCGTTCATTGATCGCATTGATAGAATCCCTAACCTCATTCACAGAATAGCCCAACTCTTCCAAACGGATTTCCAAGTTATTAAGCCTTTCATTCTGTTCTGAATCAGTAAGCGTTTCAGAATCCTCAATTTCCTCTGCATGAGCAACAGCAGTGGAAGAGATCACAACGGAAACGACTATCAAGACCGCCAACAGCATATAAAATACATTTCTTTCAAGAGAATTATCCTTACTCAACATCAATCAACCTGCCTAACAATATCAGCCGGGTAAATCCGGCAAGGTAAACCGCACCTAAGATTGAAAACAGTGCAAGCAACAAAAGAAACAACACCATAAAACTACACCCTTCTTATTACTTCTTATCCGTAGGTTTAAAAGGAACAAGATTAACAAGGACTGCTTTATCCTGAAAGCCCTTGTCATACACAGGCTGAACATGTTCGCCGACAGCGATACCAAAATCAGTATAAGAGAACTCTGTAGATACAGCAGAACCATGACAAACAGCATTCTCTTTCTCATAATCAGTGAACTCTTTTTCGAAGTAGTAAGTATAACCTGTCTTACCTTCATTCTTACCAGTTGTCATTTTGACCACTTTAATTCCTATTAATTTCATACTCTTTACCTCTTCTTTCTTTTCATTATTTTTTGAGTTGCTTTTAAAGCGTTTCAGGAATTTATTTTAAATGCCGGGTGTTATATGAGTGACACTCCCACACAACGCATAACTTTTTTAATATCTGATAAGCTATGTCACCTTCCGAACCTCACAGACCTATTATGACTATCCCGGCAATTAAAACCTTAATAAACACGATTTATCAAAGTATTAAATAGTGAATAGTACTCCTCTTCTGAAATAAATTTCAAAGAACGGAGACCCCATAAAAACCCATTCAAAAAATCAGAATGATTGCCATTACTTAATTTATAAATACTAAGCGAAGATAAAAACTGAACATAAGCACAATAATCAGTATCAGCAGTTTTCAATTTTTCAATTAATTTTTCAAAAGTCATGAATAATATCTCCTAAACAAAAAAGGCTTTTCTCATTCTTCAAGAAACGAGGAAAGCCTAAAACAATCAATCACATGAGGGGAATTATGCACTAACTAATCATTTTATGTTCCCTTCCTCATTTCTTGATTTTAATTTTACAACTCACACTGATGTAAATTTCATCTAAAATATATTGACATTCTATTACTTATCTGTATAATTGATATCAGCGTTTTTGTTTAGTGTTAGTAAACTTTTTGTTTATTATTTCTTTGTTTGTATTTTTTGTTGTTTTCATCAGAAAGGCATTTATATGCAGATAGGTAAAAAAATTAAGGATCTGCGAATCCAGAAAAATTTAACACAGGAGGAACTGGCTGACCGTTGTGAGCTTTCTAAAGGGTTTATTTCACAACTTGAACGTGATCTTACCTCTCCTTCCATTGCAACTTTGATCGATATTTTGCAGTGTCTCGGTACGGATTTAAAGGATTTCTTTGACGATTCCGAGGATGAACAGATTGCCTTTAAGGAAACTGATTACTTTGAGAAAATTGATGAAGAGCTTAAGAATAAAATAGAGTGGATCATTCCCAATGCCCAGAAAAACATGATGGAGCCCATCCGCTTAACTTTATCTCCCGGCGGCTCAACCTACCCGGACAATCCCCATGAGGGAGAAGAATTCGGATATGTACTTTCCGGAAGTATTCAATTGATTCTTGGCAAAAGAGTGATCAAGGTAAAAAAAGGGGAATCTTTTTATTTTACAGCCAACGCTACCCATTATATCAAAGCAAACGCAAAAGCAGGCGCTGTCCTGATCTGGGTCAGCACCCCGCCCAGTTTCTAAAGAATATACCATGCAGGAGGGATTTCCCCATGAACAAAATTTTGATTGATCTTCAGCACATCAGCAAATCCTTTGACGGACAAATGGTTTTAGATGATCTGAACCTTTATATCCGTGAGAATGAATTTTTGACACTTCTTGGACCGAGCGGCTGCGGCAAAACCACTACCCTGCGTATTTTAGGTGGTTTTGAGACACCTGATCAGGGAAAAGTTATTTTTGACGGGGCTGATATCACAAAAATGCCTCCAAACAAAAGGCAGCTCAATACTGTTTTCCAGAAATATGCTCTTTTTACCCACATGACGATTGCAGAAAATATTGCATTTGGACTTAAGATAAAAAATAAACCTAAAACCTATATCGACGATAAAATCAAATACGCTCTCAAGCTGGTAAATCTGGAAGGTTATGAAAATCGTATGCCCGATTCCTTAAGCGGCGGACAACAGCAGCGAATCGCCATTGCACGGGCTATCGTTAACGAACCCAAAGTTCTTCTTCTGGATGAACCTCTCGGAGCTCTTGACTTAAAGCTTCGTCAGGATATGCAATATGAACTGATCCGTCTGAAAAATGAGCTTGGGATAACCTTTATCTATGTCACTCATGATCAGGAGGAAGCCCTCACGATGTCCGATACCATTGTGGTCATGAATCAGGGATATATCCAGCAGATCGGTTCTCCCGAAAAAATCTACAATGAACCGGAAAATGCTTTCGTTGCTGATTTTATCGGTGACAGCAACATTATAGGCGGTACTATGATCGAGGATAAGCTTGTGGAAATCTTCGGCACAAAGTTCCCCTGTGTGGATACCGGTTTCGGCCATAATAAGCCTGTTGATGTGGTGATACGTCCTGAGGATGTGATTCTTTCCTCTCCGGCAAACGGAAAATTAAAGGGGATTGTCACACATCTGATTTTTAAAGGTGTTCACTATGAAATGGAAGTCACTGCGAATGGTTATGAATGGCTGGTACATTCTACCGGTATGTTTCCTGTTGGCACTGAAGTCGGCATTGACGTGGATCCGTATAATATCCAGATCATGAACAAGCCTGCTTCTGAGGATGAGGAGGCTGCAAAGATCGATGAATAGTACAAAGAAGAAATTACTTGGAACCCCCTATTTTATCTGGTCTGCCATTTTTATTGTAGTACCTTTATGTATGGTATTTTATTATGGACTTACCGATAAAAGCGGTGCATTTACTTTGGAAAACATTCTTTCCATTGCAACACCCGAACACAGCAAAGCATTATGGCTGGCACTTTTGCTTTCTCTGATCTCCACAGTGATCTGCCTTTTGCTTGCCTATCCGCTTGCCATGATCCTGTGCAAAATGAATGTGAATCAGCACAGCTTTATTGTACTGATCTTCATTCTGCCCATGTGGATGAACTTTTTACTCCGCACGCTTGCCTGGCAGACACTTTTGGAAAAAACGGGAGTTATCAACAGTATCCTGACTTTTTTGCATCTGCCGACTTTAAATATTATCAATACCCCTTATGCTATCGTGCTCGGTATGGTATATAATTTTCTTCCGTTTATGGTATTACCTATTTACAATGCGCTTTCCAAGATCGATGTGAATGTGATCAATGCTGCCAGGGATCTTGGGGCCAATGAACTGCAGGTTTTTCTCAAGGTCACTCTGCCGCTGACGGTTCCCGGCATCATCAGCGGTATTACCATGGTATTTATCCCTGCACTTACTACTTTTGTCATCAGCAATCTTCTTGGCGGCAGCAAGATTCTTTTGATCGGCAACGTGGTGGAGCAGGAATTTACCCAGGCCAGCAACTGGCATTTAGGCAGTGGACTTTCCATTGTACTGATGCTGTTTATTATTTTAAACATGGTGATTTCTGCAGTCTTTGATAAAGATGGGGAGGGCTCAGTGTTATGATCAAAAATACGGCAAAGAAAATTTATGTCTTTCTCATTTTTGTATTTTTATATGCCCCTATTGCCACTCTTATCGTGCTGTCCTTTAATGCCAGCAAGACAAGAGCAAAATGGGGAGGCTTTACCCTAAAATGGTACATTGCCTTATTCAAAAATAAAGATATCCTGCAGGCATTGTTTAATACTTTGGCAATTGCACTGATTGCTTCTCTTGTGGCAACTGTTGTCGGCACCATTGCCTGTATTGCCATTATGAATCTGAAAAGGCGTTCCCGTACCATTGTCATGGGTATCACCAATATTCCCATGTTAAATGCTGATATTGTGACCGGAATTTCCCTCATGCTTCTTTTCATCAGCATGGGGCTTCGATTCGGCTTTGGGACTATACTGCTGTCCCACATCACTTTCTGCATCCCTTATGTGATTTTAAGTGTAATGCCAAGAATGAAACAGTTAAATCCAAGTACCTTTGAAGCGGCCCTTGACCTTGGTGCCGGACCCATATATGGATTTTTCAAAGTCGTTTTTCCCGATATACTTCCGGGCGTACTCTCCGGTTTTCTGATGGCATTTACCATGTCACTTGATGACTTTATTATCACTCATTTTACCAAGGGAGCTGGTGTGGATACTCTTTCCACCAAGATCTATACTGAGGTAAAAAAAGGGATCAAACCGGAAATGTATGCATTATCCACTATTATTTTTGTGACAGTATTGATTCTTTTGTGATTGGTAAATATGGCTCCTGCTGACAAAAAGCAGAAAGCTTAAAATATATTTTTATGAAGGGAGTTTATTTATGAAAAAATTATTCTGTTCCACTCTCGCACTGTGCGCTGCTTTATCTCTCATCCTTACCGGCTGCGGCAGTTCGGGAAGCGGAGAAAATGGAGAGGTGATCGTCTACAACTGGGGAGAATATATTGACCCGGAGACCATTACCATGTTTGAGGAAGAAACAGGCATTAAGGTTGTTTACGATGAATTTGAGACAAATGAAGTGATGTATCCCAAGGTGGAGGCAGGGGCAACCGCTTACGATGTAATCTGTCCTTCCGATTATATGATTCAGAAGATGATCGACAACGATCTTCTGGCTGAAATTAACTTTGACAACATCCCCAATGCAAAAAACATCGGGCAGCAGTATTTTGAGCAGTCAAAAGAATTTGACCCTGATAATAAATATTCCGTTCCTTACTGCTTCGGTACGGTAGGTATTCTCTACAACAAAACAATGGTTGATGAGCCTGTTGACAGCTGGTCCATTCTTTGGGATGACAAATATGCAGACAACATTCTGATGCAGGATTCTGTACGTGATGCTTTCATGGTTGCTCTCAAGTTAAACGGCTATTCCATGAATTCTCTTGACGAAAACGAGTTGGAAACAGCTAAAAATTCCCTGATTGAACAAAAGCCTCTTGTCCAGGCATATGTCATTGATCAGGTAAGAGATAAAATGATTGGAAATGAAGCTGCTATCGGTGTTATTTATTCAGGAGAGGCAATTTATACACAGCGTGAAAATCCCGATCTGGAATATGTGATTCCCAAGGAAGGGACCAATGTGTGGATTGATTCCTGGGTAATTCCCAAGAATGCACCCAACAAAGAAAATGCTGAAAAATTCATTGATTTCATGTGTCGTGAAGATATTGCACTGATGAACTTTGAATATATTACCTACTCTACCCCCAATGTTGCTGCGCAGGCGCTGATCGAGGATGAGGATATTAAGAACTCAAAGATTGCTTTTCCTGACCTCAGTCAATATGACAATCTGGAAACCTTCCATTATCTCGGTGAAGAAGGCGACGAGCTTTACAACAATCTCTGGAAAGAGGTTAAAGCACAGTAATTAGATATTGAATGAAAAGAAGCGCGGATTCATCTGATTCCGTGCTTCTTTTCTTATTGATTCATCTGCAGATAAGCCTTTCTCTCCTTCTCCATCTCAAAAAATAGCTGAAGAACTGTCCATTTTATATTGGTCTTAGTGGTCACCGCTTTAAAGTCAACCTTCACCTGTTCTCTCCTCAATGCTTTCAAAAGAGCATCAAGCCTCTTGTCGGAAAATTCATGAAGTAGAAGCATACTCTCTGTGATCTGTCCATTGTAAGGTTCCACAAGAGGGTTCTTTTTCTGCGAAAGCAGATCGTTTACCGTTTGTCTGAAATCTACTTTTTCAATAACAACAAGCTTTATCCGCATACTGGCAGAAATCTCTTTCAGTTTCTGTAAATCAGTTTCCCTTACCTGAAAAGCCAAGATTTTTTCCAAACTCATCTCCTCCTGTCAATCCCGTATCTGTCCGTTTCCTTTTATTGTATATTTGTAGGAGGTCAGTTCTCTGAGACCCATAGGGCCTCTTGCATGAAGCATTTGGGTACTGATACCAATTTCTGCGCCAAAACCGAATTGAGAGCCGTCCGTGAATCTGGTTGATGCATTTACATAGACACATGCTGCATCCACCTCATTTAAGAATTTCTCTGCGTTTACCATATTCTCTGTAATGATTGCTTCCGAATGCTTTGTGTTGTACTTGTTAATATGGGCAATGGCTTCCTCCACAGAAGCTACTGTTTTCATAGAGATGATATAGTCAAGATATTCTGTTCCGTAATCCTCCTCCGTAGCAGGTACACAGTCGATTACCTGCTGAACCTTTTCATCCCCGCGAATCTCCACATTTTTTTCCTTAAGAGCCTTTGCAAGCAAAGGCAACAATTTATCCTTGACTGCCTCATGGATTACCAGCGATTCACAGGCATTGCATACACCGATCCTTTGTGTTTTGGCATTGATAATAATAGGGATTGCTTTTGTAAGATCGGCTGATTCATCCACAAAGATATGGCAGTTTCCTGTTCCCGTCTCGATCACGGGAATGGCACTGTTTTCCACCACGCTGCGTATCAGTCCGGCACCCCCTCTCGGAATGAGCACATCCACATACTGTTTCATACGCATAAATTCCCTGGTTATCTCTCTGTCTGTGGAATCGATAAGTAAAATAGCATCTTCCGTTACCCCTTCATTCTCCAACGCTTTCCTGATCACATCGGTGATGGCTTTGTTGGAATGAATCGCATCACTTCCACCCTTTAAAATAACTGCATTTCCGCTCATAAAACAAAGTCCGAAGGCATCTGCCGTTACATTGGGTCTGGATTCATAGATGATACCAATCACGCCAAGCGGTACTCGTACCTTTTCAATGTGAAGACCATTTGGGCGCTCAATGGTTTCAAGCACTTCACCAATAGGATCCGGAAGCTGTGTGATTTGAACAAGTCCATCTGCCATAGCTTTGATTCTTGTGTCTGAGAGTCTTAAACGATCCAGCAGACCGCTGTTCATGCCTTTTTCTTCCCCATTCTTTAAATCCACTGCATTCGCATTTAATATTTCTCCGCTTTCTGCAATCAGTGCCTCCGCAACGGCTTTCAGTGCCCTTTTTTTCTTTTCCGTGGATAACTTTTGCACTTCGTATTTGGCGGTCACCGCCTTTTGTCCTAATTCCTGCAATGTGTTCATAAATTTTCCATGCCTTTCCTGATTTTCTGCTTCCCAATACCGCTACTATGTATCATTTGATCACTTCATTTTCCGTGATTACTCTCTCAACTTTGACATCCCGTGGATCTGAAGGCACAGGCACAGGCGCAATCTGGCAGGAGAACGCAAGTCCTGCATTGGGTATTCCTTCAAACCTCCGTAAAAATCTGTCATAAAATCCCTTCCCATATCCCATCCTGCCAAGCTGTCTGTCATAGACAGAACCGGGCAAAAGAAGAAAGCACTTGTTTTCTTTCATCAACTTTTCCGTAAACAGCTTCTCCGGATCACTTTCCGGTTCCCGAATGCTCTGATAGCCCTTATGAAGATCACTTAAGGATTCAATTTCATAAAAGGCAATATCCATTCCTTCCACTACAGGAGCAAATATCCTTTTTCTGTTTTCGGCAAGGAAAAGCTCCTCAACCAGACCGGTAGTCATCACTTCGCTTCTGTAATCCATATAGACAAGAAGTATCTCCGCCTCCTGAAACTCTTTTTCTTTTTTTAGAAGTTCCCAGATCAACATACTCTTCGTCAGGCGTTCACTCTGCGACATACTGTCTCTGCAGGATAAATATTTACTTCTGACGCTCTGTTTGTGTACAACATTCCTGTTCTCCATAAGTAATCCTCCTTGCGATCTCTTCTGCTACTTTTATTCCATCCATGGCGGCTGATGTAATGCCTCCTGCATATCCTGCGCCTTCGCCGCAGGGATAAATCCCTTTTACCGATGACTGGAGCGAATCATCCCTCATAATCCTGACAGGGGAAGAAGTTCTGCTTTCCACTCCCTCCATCAGTACATTTCGGTCATTAAACCCGGCAATAACACTGCCAAAATGTTCCATTCCTTCAACAAAAGCCTTATTTAGTTCTTCCGGCAAAATCTCATGAAGTCCCGCATAGCACCAGTTACCTTTGATTGCCGGCAAAAAATCTTTCAAGCAACTATTGTCGCTTGTATTGTGGGTCCCTGTGACAGAAGCCTTAAAGTCACCGTATCTCTCTACGGGAACTTTTCCTTCTCCTATAACAAATGCTTTTTCTTCAATTTTTCTCTGAAAATCAATACCCGCAAGAGGATGATTGCTTCCGTAATCTTCCGGTTTCACAGAAACAATAATAGCACTGTTTGCATTTGTACCTCTTCTGCCGCTGTAACTCATGCCGTTTACTGCAAGTCTGCCTTCCTCCGAGGAGGCATTTACCACGTATCCCCCGGGGCACATGCAGAAAGAATAAACGCCCCTGCCGCTTTGTGAAGAAGCGGTCACTTTATATGGTGCGTTTCCGAGTTTTTCAACTTTTTTTCTGCCATACTGAGACTGATTAATCAGCTCCTGAGGATGCTCTACCCGGAAGCCAACTGCAAAAGGTTTTGCTTCCATTGCAATTCCAAGATCATAAAGAGTCTGGAAAGTGTCTCTGGCGCTGTGCCCTGTGGCCAGAACCACATATTCTGCAGAGAGTCTTTCCCTTCCATCAATCAAAACCCCGGTTATTTTCCCATTTCGGATATCAAAATCCGTGACCTTCGATTGAAAACGTATTTCACCTCCGAGGGAAAGAATATGTTCTCTCATATTTCTGACTACCACGGATAACACATCCGTGCCAATGTGAGCCTTGTGATCATACAAAATTTCGTCCGGTGCTCCCTCTTTTACAAAAACAGTAAGCACCTTTTTGTTTCTGCCGTATTTATCTTTTACAAGAGTATTTAATTTTCCGTCGGAAAATGTGCCCGCGCCGCCCTCTCCGAACTGGACATTGGAATCGATTTGGAGAACCCCTGTTTTCCAGAAGTTCTCAACATCCGCTATTCTTTCCTCAACCCGTTTTCCTCTTTCCAGCAGGATTGGGCGAAATCCTGCTTCCGCCAGCATATAGCCACAGAATAGTCCGGCCGGACCTGTTCCGATAATAACCGGTCTTATCTTGCCCTGATAACCCGATACGGGAAAGTGGTACTCCTTTTCTTCCTGCAGAACCACCTGTTTTTTGTCACAGTTTCGATAGACCTCTTTTTCATTTTTTAACCGGATATCAAGAATATAGTTAAAATAGAGTTCCGGTTTTTTTCTGGCATCAACAGAGCGCCTTACAATTATAATTTCAGGCACCTTGGATAAGTGAAGGAGTTTAAGAACCTTTCTCTCCAGCTGCTCTCTTGTGTGTTCCACCGGTAATTTCAATTGATTGATCCTTAGCATATCAAAAATCCTTTTCTGTCATTTCCTGTCTGATTTCCTATCGACCTGATTATTGATAGCAGCACTTCTACCAGCCACATAGCCGCTCGTCCATGCCCACTGCAGATTATAACCTCCGCAGATACCGTCCACATCAAGAAGTTCTCCTGTCAAATACAGTCCCCGCTGTCTTAAAGACTGCAGATTATCATCCACTTCATTAAAAACTACTCCACCTGCACAAATCTGGGCATTTTCCATCCCCTTTACCGCATGAATATGTACCCGAAGCCTTCTGTATAGGTTCAGCAATTCTTTTACTCTTCTGTATCCAAGTGAACTGACTTTGTCATCTGTTTTCCATCCTGCATACTTAATCAGTGCCGTACTGATCTTCTTATTTGTCATACCAAGCAGAAATTCTTCCAGTGTATCCTCTTTCATTTTCTCAAATCGGGCAGACATCCTGTCCCAGAAATCCATTTCTTCATAATCAGGGAAAAGGTTGATTTCCACAGTGACCTTTTTCCCTTCTCTCAATGCGTAAGCTGCCTGTCTGCTGAATTGAAATACCGGTATACCGGAAATCCCATAATCCGTAAACTGCAATTCACCCTGTTGCATCGAAAGTATCTTGTTTTCCGCAGACAGTTGCAATTCAGCCTGTGCTCTTACACCGGCCATTCCTTTGATAAAACTGTCTTTACTGCAAAGCTGTACAAGTCCTGGCACCTGTGGTTTCAGGGAATGTCCGAATCGTTCTGCCAAACGGAAGCCAAAGGTTCCTTCTCCTTTCTTTTGGGAAGCAGGTCCCCCGCAGGCAATGATTAAATTGTCAAATTCAAAATAGTCTTCTTCCGTTCTTACAACAAAAACACATTTCTTTTCGTCAAAAGAAACATCTGCAATCATACAACTTGTTATGATACTCACACCGGCTTTTTGAAGGAGTTTTCGAAACAGATCAAGGATCGTGGAAGCCTGCTCCGAATAAGGATAGAGATATCCATTTTTATTACGTAGAAATACACCATTTTCCTCAAAAAATGATATGGTATCTCTCACCGAGAATCGGGAAAATATTTTTTCCAGTTTCTCCTTATCATCACAATAATATTTTTCCATGCTAAAATCAAGATTTCCGAGATTGCATTTTCCGTTTCCTGTTGCCAGTATCTTTTTCCCTACTCTGTCATTTTTTTCAAAGAGTGTTACTTCTGCATGATATTCCGCTGCCGTAACAGCTGCCATCATGCCGGAAGCACCTGCACCTATGATTCCGACTTTCATTTTATCCTCCACTCAGAAGAGTTCTTTATCAAAATGGTATTCCATCCCGCTTTTAGCTTGAATAGGATTCCAGGAAATGATACAATTCACTTTCAGTTTCAATATATTTCATACACATGATTTCCCTTTGCACAGACCAAGGCAATTCATCTGTTCTGATCCCGGTATCCATATAAATATGCGAAAGGCTTTTATCATAAACCACAACCATATTATTTTCATTTACAAGGAAAAAGCCTTCTTCCTCTTTCTCATAACTTTTCCTGACCACCACTTTTGCGGGCGAAAAAGAGATCAGTTCAATTGTTCTAAAACCCTTTTCCAAATCGGTCAGAGAAGGACTTTCCTCATATACCCCCAGTTCCTCTTCCAGTCTTTCCCGATTCAATCCAATATATTTATCAGGAGCGGTCTCTTCGCTTTCCTCAAGTTCTCCACTTACCATGTCATAAGAAAGAACCACGTAACTTGTATCTGCTGTGACTATAGAATTCCCCATGTAACCGGCCTCTATAGCAGAGTTTTCTGTAATCTCCTGTTCCTTTTTTACAGTTCTCTCCTCCTGCCTGCCTCCCGGATAAAAAATTTCACAGACGGCCATGTTTGCCGCAAAACCCAGGCTAAACATAGTCAGGGGATAAATAAAAAACAAGCTGATACCTTTTACAAATTTCATAGTATAATTTCCTTACCATTTATTTATAAACAGTATCAGCCAAAAAAACTGATTTTATACTTTACATGAGTTTCATCCATCTGCCAAGTGTCAGGAGAATTCTGCCTCCCGCCATATTTTCCAGTTCCTTCTCGGTTACCGCTTTTGTCACGATAAGCAGAACCATATAGATGACAATCCCCAAAGGAAGACTGACAACAAGCGCTATGGTTGTACCGGCAAAGGAAGTAAACAATCTGTTAAGCAGCATAACAGCTATACCGGAAATTGCCGCTGCAACAACAGGAAACGCAAACGTATGAATCCATTCCTGCCTATACTGCAGCCTTCTGCTCACAAACCAAAAGCCCATCACCATTAACACAGCAAAAGAAATGACATTACTGATCACAACCGCTGTTAAAGATAAACCCGTATTTTTCAAAAGAAGAATTACAAGAACAATGTGTACCACCAATGCAATTGCTTCATAACCGATCACATACTTCATATTATCAAGTCGGACCAGCATTTCCGTAAACAAACCCGAGAAGGCAAACAGAATAATAATGATACTTCCGAAAGCTACAAGAAGTGCTGTGCTGTCATTATTCCCTTTAAACAAAAGATTCAGAATATCCTCCGAAAGCACCGCTGTGAATATGGCAGCAGGTATGGATATCAAAGCTGTCTGATGAACCAGTGCCCCCATTTTTTCTCTTGCCATTCGCAGCTCTTCTCTGTCAATATAATAGATAATTCTCTTAATCTGTCCTGTTCCCCCAAGACTGACAAGAAAACAGATAATTCCAATCACAACAAGATACTTGCCATAGTAGTTTCCCCAAAGCTGTGCTGCATCAATCCCTTCACCCGCTGTTCTGATAAAAAAGATCCCGTCAAGTAGAGGAATCATCCTAAAAAATACCGCATAACCGGCAAAGGGGACAGCAGTTCCTATAAGCATATGAAAAATGTTCAGCCTCTTATCCTGATTTTTCTGTAAATCTCTTGCAATCTGCTTTTTGATATTGCTATGATAGATAAAAAACAAAATAAGCATATGCAGAAAACCAATAATAGAAGTTACAAGAATACCAATCGCTGCTCCCATAGCGCCATAAGATGCGGCATAATCTTCTACTTTGAGAAGAGCTGATACCTTAACCCCATATTGATATAGCAGCACTGCACTTATCAATCCCGCCGGTATCATGATAAAAGATTTTAATACAATCGAATGCATTGTAGGTACTCTTGAGCCGTTTCCTTCAAAATACCCTCTAAAAACACCCGTAAGTAATTGAAAAATAAAAGAAAAAGCTATCATGCCAAGGGCAAGTCCCGCAAGCGGAAGTTTTATCACTTTCCCGACAATCCACTCTCCTGCTCCAAGAACAAGCAGCCCCGTCACAATGCCAATGATGGAAGCAAGAAGCAATGCACCATGAAGGACTTTATCCGCATTTCTGTACTGTTCTCTCTTTATGCGAAATTTAACAAGCATATAAACCGCTTTCGAGAGACCATAAGTAAACATTCCTCCAACCAAAATATAAATCTCATTTGCAATGCTGAAATATGCGACACCTTTTTCTCCAATCATATATAATAGCGGTATTCTGAAAATCAGACTGCATAGATAGGAAAAAATGCAGATGGAGATATAATTATCTTTTTTGAAAGCTTTTCTTTCTGTTCTACTCATATAGACTCCTTTTATCCTATGTCACGGGTGATTCCAAGCTTATCCAACGCTTCTTCCTGCTTGCGTTCCATAATTTCCGCCTCTTCTTTTACCATATGATCATACCCGCAAAGATGAAGCATACTGTGAGCGGTAAGAAAAGCAAATTCTCTTTTCTCGGAATGTCCGAACTTCTGTGCCTGCTCTTTCACCTTGTCAGCCGAAATAATGATATCTCCAAGCATCAATTCTCCGGTTTCCGGATCAAAGCAGTCAGCTTCCTGAGCCTCTGCCGCAGAAAAATCAGCTTCTGTTTCATAGGAAAGCATAGGAAAAGAAAGCACGTCGGTAGCAGCATCCATTTCTCTGTATTTTCTGTTGTATTCTCTGATTCCTTCATTATCGGTAACAAGCAGATTGACCTGTGCTTCATACGGACATTTTTCCTGATCAAGGATCTGTGTCATGACCTGATCCAGTATTTTCTTTATATCAAAATCAAACTTTACTTCTGTTTCATTTTCAACGTAAGAAGTCATAGTATAGCTTTTCCTCCATGAGTATCTTTTTTATTTCTTCCAGTTCCCTTAACGAAAGATTATTATGATTTAAAATACCACTGTCCATTTTCTTTTTAAATACAGCCTGTATCAATTTTTCATAATCAAGGCTCGCATTTGCGTCTTTTGAAAAAAGGTAGCTTATGGAGGAAATGATGGTATCTGAAATGAGAAGTATCGCTGTCTCTTTGGAAACAATATCCTCATCTTTATTCAGATATTCCTCTAAGATCACCATTACCTTGTCCGGAATCTCATACTCCTCAAGCACAAGTTTTACATTTTCAAAACTGTTCTCGCCTTTTAAAATACCAATTTTATGATAATATCCTCCCGCTTTTGCAGCAGCATCATCGAGAGAAAGCTTTTTGGCTATTCTGTCACAAAGATACGCGGTATGTATTGCATGAAAATATTCTTCCTTAGAAAATTCCTTCAGTTTGACAAGCAGAGGACATTCCGGGTCATTGATGTCCATGTAGGTATCCCTCGTCCTATAAATGATCGAAAAGCTGAAAAACTTTAGCAGGATTAATAAAAGGATGAGGTTAATCAGAATATTTACCGCCGGGACCAAAAACATCTCCGGGTGAAAAGCTTCATTCACCAAAAGTACCTCATGCAGGCTAAGACCTATAAACTGCACCATCAATGCGATCATTAATGGCAGCCAGACCCGAAAGCTTTCATCAAGAGCTGAAAACAGTAAAACACCTGCCATACCGCTGATAAAATAAATCACAAACAGATCGGTTGATGATGACGGAGACAAAAGCATACTGATGAAAAGCAGATTACAGCCTGCACAGACAGCTATGAGCTGACCGGAAAATAACATCAAACCGGTAAAGATTGCAACATAGGGCCATCCTCCAGCCGGAAACATGGGAAATACCACACTCCCTGTCAGAAAGAAAAAATAAAGAATTATAAAACGCCACAAATTTTCTCTGTTATCAAACAAAAAACCGCCAGAAATACGGCCCTCTTCTATTGCGAATATGACACAGCCTGTAGAGACACAGGACATAATCACAATTTTTACGATTTCTTTTGCTGTGTATCCATACAAAAAAGCGGCAACACCACTGATGAAAACTGACAGAAAAAAAATTCCTATCTCCTGTAGTCTGTCAGTATTATTATTTGTTTCCATATCCTGTTTTCCTGCTTCTGTGTTTTGACAAACCATTTTCTTTTGCTTCATAAGCATCATATGCCTTCACAATTTTCTGTACAAGAGGATGTCTTACAACATCTTTGCTGGACATACTGCAAAATGCGATTCCCTCTATTCCTTTTAAAACTCTGACTGCCACATCAAGTCCTGATTGCGTACCCGGGGAAAGATCCTTCTGAGAGGCATCTCCCGTCACAATCACTTTAGATCCAAAACCGATTCTGGTGAGAAACATCTTCATCTGAGCCGGTGTAGTATTTTGGGCCTCATCCAGGATAATATAAGCATTATCCAGAGTTCGTCCTCTCATATACGCAAGGGGAGCAACCTCAATCAGACCTTTTTCCATATTTTTACTAAAGGATTCTGCCCCCATGATCTGATACAACGCATCATACAGAGGTCTTAAATAAGGGTCCACCTTACTCTGCAAGTCTCCGGGCAAAAAACCAAGTTTTTCTCCGGCCTCAATAGCGGGTCTAGTAAGAATAATCCTTTCTACTTCCTGATTTTTAAAGGCTGTGATTGCCAGGGCCATCGCCAGATAAGTTTTCCCGGTTCCGGCAGGTCCCAGACCAAATACAATCATATTATTGCGGATAGCATCCACATACTGCTTCTGTCCCAGTGTCTTTGGTTTTACCGGCTTTCCGGATATCGTATGACAGATACAGTCCTTATCTATTTCCAATAAAACATCATCATTTTCTTCCATGCTCATCGTTATTGCATAATCCACATTCTGTTCCTGGATTATATTTCCTCTCTCTGATAATTCCACCAGTTCATTGATGATGGCTGTGACACGCTCCACTGCCCTTGCATTCCCCGAAACAGTAATCTTGCCGTTTCTGTCAACAATCGCTACCTTGAACTGTCTTTCCAGTTTCTTAATATGTCCGTCAAATTGTCCGAAAATATTCAGTATATGCTCTGCAGGCACCCGGACCTCTCTTGAAATATCTTCCATTCATTCTCCCTGATCTGTCTGTAAGGATTTTATTTCTGTTTTTCTCTGTATTCCGGCAGATTCCATCACTGTAAAATCAACCTTCATTTTCCACGTTCCCTTATATTTCTTTATTGTAACATTTTTTTCTATAATTTGTACCCCTTTTTCCTCTAAAGTTTGCATAAATTTCTGAATTTTTTCTTCAAATTTTTGTTTGATTTCCTCTTTTGAATAGCTCTTCTCCTCTTCCCTATATTCTCTTACCAGTATTGTCCCAAAATATACAGGAAGATGATATCCCGAGAAGAAGCAAAGTTGATTTTGATTCTCCATAATATCATACATTTCATATTTTTCTGTACGCATTGGAAATAACAATTTTTTCCCGGAAACCAAAAGATAATTTCTTTTTATGTTATTACCGGTATAAGTTCTCTCCGCATAAACTTCCTTAATTTCCTCCGTTACGGAAAAACTGTATTTCAAAAGGATATCCGCATCTGCCGTGCAATATTCATAGCGCTTAACAGTCCCATCTTCATTATAGATGGGAATGCACCCTTCAACAAGCAGGTCTCCTTTCTTTATCTCGGCACCCTGTGTGACCATGGGCACTCCGCTTCTTGTTATAATGCTCTCGATGGTTCCGTCTCTGTCAGCCACAATATCATATGCTTTTTCTGTATCTTGTTCTTCCTGCGCCTGATTCTGGATCAAATCATTTTCCTTTATCTGAATGATCAGCTTTGTGCCGTCTATCTTTGCCGAAGTCCATGTCACAATATCAAACTCGTTTCTTATGGATTTTTCCAGTGTTTCAATATCAATCTGCTTTTTTTTGATTCCTGCTTTAATACCGCTATCTGCGAGAAAATCCTGAAACACATCATCTGTGATATAAAGATTGCCTTGTATATCTACATTCCAGATAAATCCGGACATCCAGATCCAGAACAAAACACTTCCGCATAAACCGGCAAGAAATATCTTTCTTTTTTTCATTTTTACTGTAAGAAAAGGTAGTCCATAACGCGAGGTTACGACTACCCTTGTTCCTGTTTTTCTGGTAATGGATTTCAGCTGGTAAAATCCTTTTAAGCTGATGCACATGGTATAATAGTCACCATGATTAACAATGTCCCACAAAAGAATATTATGATTGCCGCAAAGATTGATAAATCGTTCCGTAGAAAATCCCCATACTTTAATAGAAAGATACCCTTTTAAGAACCGGATGATTTGTAACATCTGCCACCTCGCCCAAAAATTGTCTGTTATCCGTCAGATAAAACAAATACTTTCAATCATACCGCTTATCTTCATATCTTCGTTGGTATAATAGACAATATTCAGTCTTTTTCCCTTTAGTTCAATCTTACGATTTTTGCCTTGCAGAAGTATCAGTTCATCAGAATACTGCAAAATTCCCTTATAATTTTCTATCAATATTTCTGTATTTCCGGTAACCGTAATAATGGAATCTCCAAGCACGGAATCTCTGGGAAGCTTCAAGGACTCCACCACTAATTCTTTTCCTCTGTGCAGTTGTTGTTTTGGACCTGATTTTACTTTTTTCATCATATCATACTATATGATGAAAAACAGTTTCCTATACCTATCTGACAAGTCCTCTGATTACAGGTCCCTCGTCCTTTTTTTCATTGCTGATTCTGTATGCTGCAAGCAGCCTTTCTTCACAAATCTTTTTCTTTTCCTCGTCATTTGCATGAATCACGGCAAGCGGTTCACCCTTACGGACATAATCCCCTACTTTTTTCTGTAAGACAATTCCTACGGAAAGATCAATCTTGCTTTCTTTCGTCTCTCTGCCACCTCCAAGGATCAGAGAACAGATTCCGACTTCATCACAGGCTATTCTGTCAATATAACCATCACAGGGTGCATAAAGCGGGCTTATGATCGCTGCTTTGGGAAGAAGCTCCGGCTCATAAACCATATCCTTATTTCCTCCCTGTGCTTCCACAAAAGATGCAAGCTTATTTAATGCACTGCCATTCTCCATTACACTCTGCAGCTTCTTCTTTGCTTCTTCATCGTTATCTGCGAGCCCGGAAAGCTGTAGCATACAACTTCCCAGTGTCAGGCAAAGCTCCGTAAAGTCTTTGGGTCCTTCTCCACGAAGTGTGGCAATTGCCTCCTTTACCTCCAGCGCATTACCCACTGCATTTCCAAGAGGCTGATCCATATCAGAAATGACTGCCATCATTTTTCTGCCTGCGTTTTTACCAATGGATACCATTTCCTTTGCCAATGAAAAAGCATCCTCCTCTTTTTTCATGAATGCCCCACTTCCGGTTTTTACATCCAGGACAATGGCATCCGCCCCGGCAGCCAGTTTCTTGCTCATAATGGATGAAGCAATCAGTGACATATTATCAACAGTAGCCGTCACATCTCTGAGTGCATACAAAAGCTTATCTGCAGGTGCCAGTTCCCTGGTCTGTCCCATGATCGCAATGCCGATTTCATTGACATTACGAATAAACTGTTCCGTAGAAATTTCTGTGGAAAAACCTTCGAAGCTTTCCAGCTTATCAATGGTTCCTCCAGTATGTCCAAGCCCTCTTCCGCTCATTTTAGCTATTTTTACACCGCAGGCAGCCACCATGGGAGTCAATGCAAGAGAGGTCTTATCACCCACGCCACCGGTACTGTGCTTATCCACCTTGATTCCCTGAATGGAAGACAGATCAAGCATCTCACCGCTTTCTGCCATCGCCATGGTCAGATTCACAGTTTCCTCTTCATTCATGCCCCTGAAATAAATTGCCATCATCATGGCTGACATCTGATAATCGGGAATTTCACCTTTCGTATAGCCATCGATCATAAAGCGAATTTCTTCATCGTTAAGTATACCGCCGTTTCTCTTTTTCATGATCAGATCATACATTCTCATTGCCGTATCTCCTTTTCTCTCACTTATGATAGGGTTCTCCTGTGATAATACGATAGCTTCTGTATATTTGTTCCAGTAAAATAACCCGCATCAGCTGATGGGGAAATGTCATTTTTGAAAAGCTGATTGCCCGGTCAGCAGCCGCTGATACACTCTCATGCAACCCGAGAGAACCGCCTATCACAAACTGAATATGGCTTTTTCCACCAATTGCAAGGGAATTGATCTGAGATGAAAGTTCAACAGAATCAAGCTGCTCTCCCTTAATTTCCAAAGAATAAACAAAGGCGTCCTCTTTGATATGTTTTAGTATCCGTGACGCCTCTTTTTCTTTAATCTGCTCCTCCAGTGCACTTAACGCATGATCGGGAGTTTTTTCATCTTGCACTTCTATGATCTCAAGCTTACAATATTTACTCAGACGCTTTGCATATTCGCTGATGGCATCCCGGTAAAATTTCTCCTTGATCTTTCCCACGCAGATAATCGTTATTTTCATTCCTTTGTTTCCTCAAAAATTTCGCTGTAAATCTCATCGATCAGTCTGTCCAGATAGGCTTCATCCAAATTCATGAACTGAGACTTAATGACAGCCTTTACTCTTTCAAAGCGGGAAAAATATTTCAGTTCCTCAGAAGTATCTGCCGAAAAAGCCAAGTTTTTATCAATTTCATCTTTCGTGATATTTTGAAGACACCATTTTTTGATCTGAAGCGTCAGGTTATTTTCCTTGTCTGCGCTTTTGGCAAAAATTTTTGCATTGCGCATGGATACGACGCCCATCACAAAAAACAAAAGGAAGAGCGTTCCCATCACTCCGCTGATCATATATTTGTTTCCGGCAAGCCTGTGAATTGGCAGGAAATCAAAGAAAAACAATACCACAAGAATAAAGCCAATACCACCCACAAGCAAAAGTGTGTATGCGGACGTCCTGTTTTCCTCAGCTTTTTCCTGATTGTTCACATATCTTCCCTTATACGATTCCGGTTCTTTAGCTTCATCGAAAAAAGGATCCTGTTCCTCCGGTATTTCCTCTGCACCCATTTCCATGGCTGCATTTTCCGCATCCCATGCCATACTTTTCCCCTCCGAAAAATAATCATTTGTCAACTATCTCTATTTTACTACCCTTTGTGAAAGTATGCCACTAGTTTTTATTTTTTGATATCAGACAGGGAACGCCAAAATTTTTATTATCCTTTGGTCTGATATAGAAATAGCTTTCCGGATCCTTCGTCTCCACCTGAACAGCCCATGTTGTTGCTTTCGGATCCGGAGAACCGTCGATACACAGCCATGAACCGTGATCAGCCGTTCCTTCCCATTCCTTGACATCTCCGTCACTGTAAATTTTTGTGAGATAAAATTCTCCGTTTAACTGTCCTGCCGTGTAGGTGCCAATCAGATTACTGTCATAGCCGATATAAGGTTCAAGAAGATCCATATTAAAATCATAATGCTCCGATCCCTCTCCATCCGGCAGATCATTTTTCCAGGAGCCGGTATACTGGTGGTAAGTGTAGAGATCGGTCTTGCTTTCAGTTTCATGCACATGATAATGAATCCAGGTGCCTTTACCGCTTCTCATACCATTTTCCCAGGTGCCGAAATAATACTGATTATCCGCATATACTGCAATCCCCGTTCCGGAAGGATCTCCGTTTGTATTCGTCTCTCCGTAATAATAAAAATCCTTCGTTCCCTTTAGTTTCCAGCTCATGGCCCTGTATCTGTCAAGAGCAGCCAGATCATCAAGTGCTTTCTGATTGTTATCTTCCCAGTATGTCATCATTTCCTTGAGTTGCTCGTCCTTGTTAAAGGAAATTTTATCATAGTCTACCTTTCCCTTCTGCATGATCTCCTGATAAGGCGTAGGTGTGGCTTCCGGCGAAGCAGATGCCTCTTCCTGTCCGGACAGTTCCTCACGTTCATCGGGTTCTGGCGTCTTCTCCTGTGTATCTGTTACAATGCTTGAAGAAACTGTCCTCTCAGAATCCGTCAGATTTGTATCTGCATATTCCTTGATACTGTCCTGCAGATCCTGATGATTCCCGTCTTTTCTTTCACCTTTCACAGCACTGACGATCAGTGTAACAAGCAGAACAATTATTATGAGCACAAAGGGAATGATCGTAACAATTATTTTTGCTTTTTCTTCATCAAAATCTTTTTTCATGATTCTCTCCGTTTATTAAAAATAATGTATCTTATTCTGTATACACTATACGAAATCTTTTTTAATTTCCTGCATATATTTTTTTAATTTTTTCTTAAATCGTTTCCAATCTATTTTTTGTCCGACGCTTCACAGAAGTGATGCCGGAACCCTGGTTCCGGCATCACGTTATCTCTTCATTCAATGTATTTATTTGTTTTTCAGATACTCGTCAATTCCCTTTGCACCTGCTTTTCCTGCTCCCATGGCAAGAATTACGGTAGCTGCTCCCGTCACGGCGTCGCCTCCGGCATAGACACCTTCTTTGGTTGTCTTACCAAATTCCTCATCAGCAACAATACATTTCCACTTATTGACTTCAAGTCCCTCAGTGGTGGAAGAAATCAGAGGATTGGGTGATGTACCAAGTGACATGATCACAGTATCCACATCAATCACAAATTCAGAACCGGGCACTTCAACCGGGCGTCTTCTTCCCGATTCATCAGGCTCTCCAAGTTCCATTTTAATACACTTGATACCTTTTACCCAGCCTTTCTCGTCCTCAAGAATTTCAACCGGATTGGTCAAAAGATCAAAAATGATTCCCTCTTCCTTGGCATGATGGACTTCTTCCACTCTGGCCGGCAATTCTTCTTCACTTCTTCTGTAAACAATATGAACCTCACCGCCAAGACGAAGAGCTGTTCTGGCAGCATCCATAGCCACATTACCGCCACCTACAACAGCAACTTTCTTTCCGCGCATGATCGGGGTTGCAGAACTTTCATCAAAAGCCTTCATCAGATTGCTTCTTGTCAGATATTCATTGGCAGAAAATACACCGTTTGCCTGTTCACCCGGAATTCCCATAAACTTGGGAAGACCGGCTCCCGATCCGATAAATACAGCATCAAAGCCTTCTTCATGTAACAGTTCGTCAATGGTCACTGATTTACCGATGACTACATTGGTTTCAATCTTTACACCAAGAGACTTTACATTTTCGATTTCCTTCGCCACCACCTTGGTCTTGGGAAGTCTGAACTCCGGAATACCATAAACAAGCACACCGCCTGCCTCGTGAAGAGCCTCAAAAATAGTAACATCGTATCCCATTTTAGCGAGATCTCCCGCACAGGTAAGTCCCGCAGGACCTGAACCGATGACCGCTACTTTCTTTCCGTTTTTCTCCTTTGCTCCCTGGGGCTTGATTCCCTTTTCGGTAGCCCAATCAGCCACAAAACGCTCCAGCTTACCAATGGAAATAGGCTCGCCTTTGATACCTCTGATACATTTGCCTTCGCACTGGCTTTCCTGCGGACAGACACGTCCACAGACAGCGGGAAGGGCTGAGGATTCACTGATCACCTGATAAGCAGCTTCAACATCCCCTTCCTTTACCTTTTCAATAAAACCGGGAATATTGATGGATACAGGACAGCCTTTGATACACTGTGCATTCTTACAGTTAATGCATCTGGATGCCTCTTCCATTGCTTCTTCTTTATTATATCCCAAACATACCTCTTCAAAGTTTGTTGCTCTTACCTTTGCATCCTGTTCTCTCACAGGTGTTTTCTTTAAAACGTCCATTAGTTGTCACCTCCGCAATTTCCACATCCGCCATGATGGGTGTCTCCCTCTTTTGCTGCAAGGAAAGCTCTGCCCTCAGCAGTTTTGTAAATCTGCTGACGCTGCATTGCTTCATCAAAATTAACCAGATGACCGTCAAACTCAGGGCCATCCACACAGGCAAATTTTACCTTGCCGCCAACCGTTACTCGACATGCTCCGCACATACCGGTACCGTCAACCATAATGGGATTCAGGCTGACAACTGTAGGAATATCAAGCTCTTTTGTAAGCTTGCATACAAACTTCATCATAATCATGGGACCGATGGCAATACACACATCATATTTCTTTCCTTCATTCACAAGATCAGTGATCGTCTGTGTCACCATTCCCTTTCGCCCGTAGGAACCGTCATCAGTAGTCACATAAAGATTTCCGGCTACAGCTTCCATCTCCTTTTCAAGGATCAAAATGCTCTTTGTCTTTGCTCCGACAATGACATCGGCATCAATCCCTCTTTCATGAAGCCATTTAACCTGGGGATAAACAGGCGCTGTACCTACGCCGCCTGCCACAAACAAAATCTTCTTTTTCTTTAGCTCTTCAATATCCTCATTTACCAGTTCGGAAGGACATCCAAGAGGGCCCACAAAATCATGGAAAGAGTCTCCGGCTTTTAAACGGGACATAATCTCAGTTCCTGCTCCCACAACCTGAAACACAATCGTGACCGTTCCCTTTTCTCTGTCATAATCACAGATTGTAAGCGGGATTCTTTCAGACTTTTCGTCTGTCCTTACAATAACAAACTGCCCGGGATTACAGGCCTTTGCCACTCTTTTTGCTTCCACGACCATGTAATAGATGCTGGAAGTAAGTTCTTTTGCTTCTAAAATCTTGTACATCTTAATTCCCTTTCTTATTTTGTTTTATTTCTGGCTTTGTTATGAATCAGTTAATGGAATAAGTCCCATCTGTCCCTGCTCATCATAGATAAGGCGATTCGGAGTTCCTGTGTATACCTCAACAGCATACATTCTCTCTTCCATTTTTTCATTACCATTTCCATCAACAAAATATTCGTTTAGTATATAATAATAATTTTCGCCGATTTGCACAATAGAATTATATTTAAAAATATATCTTCCTGATACACCGGGAGCATGTCCGTTTGTATCAATAAGTACATTTCTTTGTATCAGTGCATTAATCACATTGGAAACAGCCCGGTCTACCGTAACGCTGGTATTCATGGAAAAATTATAACTCCTGCTGACAATTTCACTCTGAACCCCGTCATCGGAAATAATAATAAATTTATAATTGCTTCGCCCTAAAGGCATGCTGATAGGCTCTACATACTTCATGCTGTCCACATTGGGATCGGAACGGTCCGTGGTATAATAAACGGTTCCGTCTTCGGGGATTTCTACTTCGATCATAGTGGGGTTCTCATAGCTGCCGCTTTCAGGAATTACCACCGGAGCATCCGGCATAGCCAGGTTAATTTCAAACCAGTTCCTGACAACATTACTCTCTATTCCATAATCATTTACAAAAACAGCATTAACCTGATATCTTCCGGATTCCAGCAAAATCGGTGCAGTATATTTCATACTTGCAGCAGTAGGCGTACTTCCGTCCAGCGTGTAATAAATAGTTCCCGTTGTGTTGGCGTTCAAGCGCAAATAAATGATCTCATCGTAAGTACCGCTTTCATAACTGTATTCAGGTTCAAATGCCATGTATTGCTGAAACAACGTTATGATAGAATCTTCCTTACATCCAATCAGAAGCTCATTAATCTTATCATATTTTCCCTGCTCATGATAGAGGGAAATAATACTATCATATACTTTTTCTACATCATCCGGGGCCGGTTCTCCTCTTGCCAAAAGCTTTTCCAAAACTTCTACTGCCTGATCCGTATGTCCAATCTCATGATAATACTCTGATCTCAGAAGGGCAATCTGTGCATTATCTTCATCATTTGAAGCTGCTTTTTCCAATAACTCCAGTGCTTCCTCATATTTTCCCTGCTGTGCATATTTTTTGGCATTCTCAATCTGAAAGGAGGTTGAATAATTAAAGTACATTAAAAGAGTAAATGAGACTGCAATTAAAATAACCGCAATCAAAGAAACCGTTTTAAACACCAGCCAGTTCTTCCCTGCCTCTTCTGTCAGAATTTCATCAGACTCTTCCCATTCTTTATTGTTTCCGGTCTCTTCACTTGTCTTACTGCTTTTATTATCAATTTCCTCTGCAACTGTAGAAAGAGTCTCATTTATGCTGTTTTCTATTTCAGGCTCAAAATCAGGAACAATTCTGATCTCCATCCCACACTTTTCACAATAAAGATGATCCGCCTGAATTTCTTGACCGCAATTGGGACATTTCATACGTGTTCACTCCAAAACTAACAAATTGACTATTTCTGAATATTCACAGACTCCATACAATTATGAAGGAGCATTGCGATCGTCATGGGGCCTACGCCTCCGGGAACAGGCGTAATTGCACTGCAAACAGGTTCCACATCCTGAAAATCCACATCACCGCAGAGCTTGTTATTCTCATCTCTGTTAATTCCCACATCAATGACCACAGCGCCATCCTTTACATAATCTCTTGTGATCATTTTGGGTTTACCGATTGCTACGATCAGAATATCAGCTCTCTTCGTCACTTCCTTAATATCTTTCGTTCTGGAATGCGCAATCGTTACCGTAGCATTCTCTCTGAGCATCAAAAGCGCCATGGGTTTACCGACGATATTACTTCTGCCCAGAATCACACATTCTTTTCCTGCGATTTCGATGCCGGAACGTTTCAAAAGCTGGATGATACCCGCCGGTGTACAGGAAACAAATCCGGGCTGACCAATACATAAAGCGCCAACACTCTGAGGATGAAAACCATCTACATCCTTTTTCGGATCAATTGTTTTGATTACCTTATCTTCATCAATATGAGAAGGAAGCGGAAGCTGCACCAGAATACCGTTTACATCCTTTCGCTCATTCAGCTCGCGAATCAGGGAAAGCAGCTCTTCCTCACTCGTCTCCTCCGGAAGTTCATAAGAAAGGGACCCGATCCCGATATATTCACAGCCCTTCTTCTTATTGTTTACATAAACCGTGGATGCAGGATTATTGCCAACCTGAATCACTGCAAGGGTAACGGAAATCCCTTGTTCCTTCAGAGCAGCAGCTTTCTCCTTCAGTTCATCTTTTATCTGTAATGAAATTGATTTTCCGTCAATAATCTTAGCCATAGTTGTCCTCCTTAGAATAAACCTGTAATCACACCATTCTCATCAACGTCAATATTAAATGCAGCAGGATTTTTCGGAAGCCCCGGCATTGTCATTACTGCACCAGTGAGAACCACAACAAATCCGGCACCGGCCGAAACGTATACTTCCCTGACATTGATGCGGAAATCCTTTGGACGCCCCAAAAGAGACGGATCATCGGACAGAGAATACTGTGTCTTTGCCATACAAACGGGAAGTCCTCCAAATCCCAGTTCTTCCAGTTTCTTTAACTGCTTCACAGCCGCAGGCGTATAGTCCACACCGTCTGCTCCATAGATCTCCTGTGCCACTTTTTCAATTTTTTCTTTCAATGAAAGGTCATTCTCATAAAGTACTTTAAAATGACTTTCCTTATGTTCCAACGTATCAAGAACCTTATTTGCAAGAGCAATACCGCCTTCTCCGCCTTTTTCCCAAACCTCGGAAATTGCAAATTCACAGTTTCTCTCCTCACAGAAATCCTTGACAAAAGAAATCTCTTTCTCGGTATCTGTCACAAAGCTGTTTAAGGTTACCACAACCGGCACTCCATATTTCTGGAGATTCTCAATGTGTTTTTCCAAATTGACAATACCTCTTTGAAGGGCATCCATATTTTCTTTATTTAATTCTGTCTTTGGTACACCACCGTTATACTTCAGTGCTCTCACAGTCGCCACTAGGACCACGGCATCCGGTGCAAGACCTGCCATACGGCATTTGATATCCATAAACTTCTCGGCACCGAGATCGGCACCGAAGCCTGCTTCCGTAATCACATAATCAGCCATTTTGAGTGCTGTCTTTGTTGCTCTGACAGAATTACAGCCATGGGCAATATTGGCAAAAGGACCGCCGTGCACAATGGCCGGAGTATGCTCCAAAGTCTGGATCAGATTCGGTTTTAAAGCATCCTTCAAAAGAGCTGCCATAGCTCCTACTGCCTTAAGATCTGCTGCAGTTACAGGCATACCTTCATAATTATACGCTACCACCATTCTGCCGAGACGTTCCTTCAGATCCTTCATATCGTCAGCAAGACAAAGTACCGCCATGATCTCTGATGCCACCGTGATCACAAAATGATCTTCTCTCACCACGCCGTCTGTTTTTGCGCCAAGACCTACCACTACATTTCTGAGCACTCTGTCATTCATATCAAGACATCGTTTCCAGACAACAGATCTTGTGTCAATCTGAAGTTCATTACCCTGCTGAATATGATTGTCAAGCATAGCAGCCAAAAGATTGTTAGCTGATGTAATCGCATGAAAATCACCGGTAAAGTGAAGGTTTAAATCTTCCATGGGAACTACCTGTGCATAACCGCCTCCGGCAGCTCCTCCCTTGACGCCAAAGCAGGGACCAAGAGAAGGCTCTCTAAGTGCAATTACAGCCTTTTTTCCAAGCTTACCAAATGCCTGTCCCAGTCCTACACTGGTAGTTGTCTTTCCTTCTCCTGCAGGTGTGGGATTGATGGCTGTCACCAGAATCAGCTTTCCATCAGGGTTATCCTTAATCTTCTCCATGAAATCATCGGATATCTTGGCCTTGTACTTTCCGTACAGTTCCAGTTCATCCTCAGAAATTTGAAGCTGCTTTGCAACTTCCGTAATCGGTTCAAGTACTGCTTCCTGTGCGATTTGAATGTCTGTCTTCATACTTTTCCTCCTCATGTGCCAAATTGATCTACAGGTTTTCCTCTATGTACTGTTCAAATTCTTCCATGCTCATCAGAACCTTACGAGGCTTGGTACCTTCCTCTTCCCCCACAACACCGGCTTCACAGAGCTGATCCATGATTCTTGCGGCTCTGTTAAATCCAATCTTGAAAACTCTTTGAAGCATTCCTATGGATGCTTTATCTTTTTCTATTATAAATTTGCCCGCATCTGTGAAATAGTCATCTCTTTCAGAAGCTCCCTCTCCGGCTCCCGTTCCGGAGGAAGCCCCCAGATTTGCTATTTTTTCCTGGATATCGTTGCTGTAAATATTGCCAAGCTTCTGATTTTTCAAAAATTCCACTACATCAGAGACTTCCTTATCTGAAACAAAAGCGCCCTGCACTCTGGCCGGTTTGGTATAACCCTGAGGATAGAAAAGCATGTCTCCTTTTCCAAGGAGCTTTTCTGCCCCGTTCATATCCAGAATCGTTCTGGAATCCACACCGCTGGATACACTGAAAGCTACACGGCTTGGCATATTCGCCTTGATAAGTCCTGTAATGACATCAACAGAAGGTCTCTGCGTTGCAATGATTAAATGAATTCCGGCTGCTCTGGCAAGCTGAGCCAGACGACAAATGGATTCCTCTACCTCACCGGGTGCAACCATCATAAGGTCTGCAAGCTCATCTACTATAATAACGATCTGTGGCATTTTATCCGGTACATTTGCTTCTCCCTTTGCCTGCATTTCCTCCACTTTTTTATTGAAGCCTTTTAAATCCCTGACATTGTAGTCAGCAAATTTCTGGTAACGGTCCGTCATTTCCGCAACGCCCCAATGGAGAGCGGCCGCAGCTTTCTTCGGATCTGTGACGACAGGAATCAGGAGATGAGGAATTCCGTTATAAACACTGAGTTCCACTACCTTCGGGTCAATCATGATCATCTTTACTTCATCCGGCTTCGCCTTATAAATAATGCTCATGATCAATGTATTGATACAAACCGATTTACCGGAACCGGTGGCTCCGGCAATCAGCATATGAGGCATCTTTCCGATATCCGCAACAACTGTCTTTCCCGCAATATCCTTACCTACAGCAAATGCTATCTTGGATTCAAATCCCTGGAATTCTTTTGATTCCAGAAGGTCGCGAAGAGCAACCGCAGAGTTCTCTTTATTGGGAACTTCAATCCCAATAGCTGCTTTTCCCGGAATCGGCGCTTCAATTCTGATATCTGTTGCAGCAAGATTCAGCTTGATATCATCAGAAAGCCCCACGATCTTACTGACCTTTACACCCTGTTCCGGCTGCAGCTCATATCTGGTCACCGCAGGTCCCTGGCTGATATCCGTAATGCTTACTTTCACGCCGAAATTCTGAAGTGTCTGTCTGAGTCTCTCTGCTGTTTCCTTTAATTCTGATGAGGAATTTCCGGACTTTGATGTCCCTTTTTTCAAAAGGCTCAAAGGTGGAAACACATATTTTCTGACGGGCTTATTCGCCTGCATTTCCTTATACATCTCACCGGTTACAACCGTTCCGACCGCTCCCGAAGAACTGCGAACAGAAGCCGCCGGTTTCTTCTGCTCTGCCACCGGCTTTATCACAGTTTCGGAAGTTCTTATCACATTTGTTTCCATAGAAGATGCGGGTTCTATGTAAGGGTCTTCCTCCTCATCAAACATTCCTGTAATTTCTGACATGGCATCGCTATCTTCTTCCTGTTCACCGGTTTCTGCTTCCTCATCCCGGAAAACGCCATGGATCCTGATATTGTCAAAATTATAATTTTCATCTCCGGCTTCACTTTCCGGCACAGCATGCTCAACCTTCTCCTCAAAATCTGTCAGATTGATCTCATGCATATCATCTCTTTCTTTATCATGATGCTGAGATTCGTGGTCCGTCAGTGAGGTATCCATCATAACGCCGGTTACTTTTTTGTCCATTCGGAGGATCTTTTCATTTTCCAGTTCTTCTGCCTGAAGCTGCTTCTGCTGCTGTCTGAGGCGCTTTTCCTCCTCCATTTCTTCCCGACGTATCCGAGCTCTTTCCCTGCGGTACTGCGCATCTTCCTTCGTTCTCTCATACACTTTTCTGCCTCCGGATTTCACTCCGGTAACAAAAGACTTGTCCGTAATCACCACAATGGAAATAACGATTCCCACCAAAATGGAAAGAACCGTTCCGATCAGACCAAGGAAATGATAAAACAGATAGGACAGGCTTCCCGCAATCACACCGCCACCGTTTTTGTTCTCACTGCTTAAACTGTAAATTTCTTTGATCTGGTAACTTTCCGCTGCCGCCGGTCTGCCGGTAAACAGATCAAAGATCATGCCAACCAATAAAAAGAGAACAATTCCCGCCACCAGCTTTCTGACGGCGATGGAATTTCCGCTGTTGACCATTCCAAAGGCAATCATGATAAAAAATACAATAGGAACGGCATACGCTGTGAGCCCGAAAATACCAAACATAATACTGCTGATGGTATTGCCTGCCACACCGATCACGCCAAAATTACATAAAAACAGAAATACGCACACAGCAAGAAGAGCAATCAGCAGAATTTCATTTCTGATTGCCGTATCCATAGGCTCACTGTTTCTTGTATTCCTGTTATTTTGTGATGCTTTTTTCTGATAATTTCTGCCGGATGTACTGCTTCTTTTTGAAGAAGAAGAACTTCTTCCGGCAGAACTTCTCTTAGTCTGTGCCATACTGTTAAACCCCTTCAGTACTCATAAAGTACTTACATAATCTTATATAGTATAGCATTTTCAGTTCTTCTTGTCACCCTTAAGATTTTTGCTTTTTTTCGCTTTAGACTCATCTCTTCTATCTATCAGTTGATGAAGTTTTGACATGGCTTCCCTGATACCGCCGGTTTCATCTATGATCCCTTCATCTACCGCCTCCTCTCCCACAAGGATTGTTCCAACATCCTTCGTCAGTATTTCCGTCTCCATCATCAGCTTTTCAAAACGGTTTCTGCTGATTTCGCAATGACTGCACACAAACCCTGTAATCCTGTCCTGGATCTGCTTAAAATAATCAAAGGTCTGAGGAACGCCGATCACCATACCATTCATACGTACCGGGTGAATTACCATAGTGCCGGTAGGAACAATAAAAGAATAATCTGTACTGACAGCAATGGGAACACCGATAGAATGGCTTCCACCGAGTACCAGGGAAACAGTAGGTTTACTTAAGGATGCTATCATTTCCGCTATGGCAAGTCCGGCTTCCACGTCTCCTCCCATCGTGTTAAGCAGTACCAGCACACCATCAATATCTTTACTGTCTTCAATCGCCGCAAGCTGAGGCAAGATATGCTCATATTTTGTGGTTTTAGAATTGCTTCCAAGATTGTCATGCCCTTCTATTTCCCCAATGATCGTTATCAGATGAATGGAATTAGACCTGCTGTTTTTATCGAGCGTCACCTGACCTGTTTCCTCTATTCTTTCATTTCTTAATTTTTCTTCTTCCACCTTTTTATTTGACATGTCTCCACCTCATTTATTCCATTATATTTTTTGTCGATTTCCGTAAAATCAAAATCCGGATGCTTTTGCATCTGATAATACCAAACGTCGACACGCTCTGCGTGTCATCTTATTGGACGAAAAAGAAGGACTGAATATTCAGTCCTTCTTAGTATGTTTTCTCTGTGTTATTTTATACCGATTTAAAGATTTCTTATATATCAAAATCGTCATCTTCCTTAATTTCGATATCAAAATCATCTTTTTTATCCAGTTCAAAATCAAGTGTTCTTTTCACATGCTTTTTCGGTAAAGGCAATGGATTATCCAGATATTTGACCTGTTTCTTTTCTTTTTTCTCTTCCACTTTTCCGTCCTCCGGCAAAGGATTCATCTCCTTTTCTATATCCTTTTCTTCTGATTCTCTCCTCGAAACAGCTTTTAAGATGATCTCCAATACTGCCCCGACACATATGGCAATCATAAGTCCCAGAGGAAGCCAGAGTTCCAAATCCTGAAAACGACCATTATCAAATCGAAAGAGCCTATCCTTCCACCAAAGAAATTGTTCCTGAATATACAAGCCGGTTACACCTGTATATTTCATCAAAGTGGCATAACCACCCGAAAACATACCTGCCGCCAGAATGAATATTTCTGAGGTAAGGGGCATCATTTCACGATTTTTATCATCTTCCGCATCCCCTTCATCTTTTAAAAGACTTTCTATAGCAGATGACTTTTCCCATATATTCCTCTTCTCAATGATAAAAGACATATTCATGAAAAGGGCATAGACAAGAAATAATAAAAGGAGAAATCCCATAATATGCCAGATACAGACCATGCCGATCAAAAAGCCCATCAGCACCAGATAAATTTCATCCGTATTTTTCCGATACCAGCCTTTTACTCTTGTTTTTTGGGCAAATATTCCTATCAAAAAAAACAGGAATGACCACCAGAGTAAATAAAAGCTTTCCGGTGTCACCACGAAAATGCCCTTTATAAGCCATGGATTCACTGCAAAAAAGGCACTTTCAAAAAGAGCAGCAGTTTTTCCAAAAAGAAGTCTGCAGCCAAAAAACAGAAGGAAGAATGAAACGACCTGAAGCAGGATGTGATACCATGCAACTACTGTCAATCTGTTTCCTACAAACTTAAATACATTTGACAAACTCTCCGAATACGCAAAGACAACTCCTGATGTCATGACAGGCGCCATCGATTTTTCCTGTATGGCAGAGAACTCAAAAAAATGCATGTCATCTGTAACAGGCATCTTTCCTGAAAACAATAAAAATATTCTGATCCCCATTCCTATGGCAAAGCACAGAAAAATCAGTATCATTTCTTTAACAGGTATCGTTTTTTTATTCATCCCAATTGTGGTACACTGCCTGTACATCATCATCTTCATCAAGCAAATCAAGAATTCTGTTCAGATTCTTAACAGCCGTTTCGTCCGTAAGCTCTACATAATTCTGTGGAATCATAGTAACCTCTGCAGATACAACAGTAATTCCACCATCCTGAACGGCTTTCAAAACAGTATCAAAAGCATCCGGATCCGTGAGAATTTCATAGCTGTCCTCTTCTTCAGAGAAGTCTTCTGCTCCTGCGTCCAGCGCCATCATCATAAGTTCATCTGCATCACCGTCAAATTCTTCCTTGTCAATGATGATCTGTCCTTTTTTGTCAAACATAAATGATACGCAACCGGGTGTTCCTACATTACCGCTTCCTTTGGTAAAAGCATTTCTTACATTTGCTGCCGTTCTGTTCTGATTGTCCGTCAAAGCATCCACAATAATGGCGATTCCGTTAGGACCGTAGCCTTCATATGTAACATACTTATAATTGACATTTCCGGCATCTCCTGCAGCCTTTTTGATTCCTCTGTCTATGGTGTCGTTCGGCATATTGTTTGCTTTGGCTTTGGCAATAACCTGCGCAAGCTTGGAATTGTTGGAAGGATCAGGTCCTCCCTCCTTGACTGCTACCGCAATTTCTCTTCCCAAAATGGTAAATATCTTACCCTTTGCGGCATCGTTCTTCTCCTTTTTATGCTTGATGTTTGCGAATTTTGAATGTCCTGACATTTTAGTTATTCTCCTTCTCTGTTTCTTCTTTATCAGCCAGTTTCGTCACAAGAACGGTTTTGATCATTCTGTTCTCAACCGACAATATTTTAAAATTATAACCGTCTACATCAATGGAAAACTCCTCGTTTTCCTCCGGAATCTTGTCCATTTTAGAAATCAGGAAGCCGTTTAAAGTTTCAAACTCCTGTTCACCAAAAGAAATTCCGAATTTTTCTTCCAGTTCATCCAGCTTTACCATTCCTTCTATTATGTACTCATTTTCATTTTCCGTTTTCTCGATGTACTCCTCATCCTCATCATATTCGTCCATGATGTTGCCCACAATTTCTTCCAGAATATCCTCCATTGCCAAAAGCCCCAACGTCTGCCCGTATTCATCCACCACAATGACCATCTGTGTTTTGGTCTTTTGCATGATACGAAACAGATCTGCTATATTCTTGGTCTCCGGAACAAACATGGCCTTTCGCAAAAGGCCCTCAATTTCTCCTACGGGAAGACTTAGATTACTTTCTGTTCTGTGTGCACGCATGGCATCTCTGAAATGAAGAATTCCTACAATATGATCAATGTTTTCATCATATACAGGAAATCGGCTTTTACTCTCATTCAGCATGTAGTCAAGGGCATCGGCAAGCGATGTATTCTGATCAATCGCAACGATATTAGATCGGTTAGTCATAATATCCTTGGCTTCTTTGTCCCCAAATTCAAAAATGTTGGTGATCATTTCGGCTTCTGTCTCATGAAGTACACCCTGTTCATGTCCTTCATTCACCATTGAAATGATTTCTTCTTCCATTCTGTCTGAATTGTCGTCTCCATGAATGCCAAGTTTACGAAAAATTTTATTTTTCATTCACTGACCCATCTCCTTTGTCTAAACGCAGAATATCACGATAAAATATACCATTTTCTGCTTCAGCCGTCAAGTTTTCCCGCTTTTCGCCTATGTAGTAAGCTCCAGGCTGATCATCAGGCTCTTATTGACCTTCTGCATAATATCATCATCCAGATGACAGACTTTATCCTTCAGGCGTTGCTTGTCAATGGTTCTCAGTTGTTCCAACAGAATCACAGAATCCTTCACCATATCATATTTCCCCGCACTCAGTTCTATATGCGTAGGAAGCTTTGCTTTATTCATCTTGGAAGTGATTGCGGCACAGATGATCGTAGGGCTGTGTCTGTTTCCCACATCATTCTGTACAATCAGAACCGGTCTGATTCCGCCCTGCTCTGAACCAACCACAGGCCGTAAATCCGCGTAGTAAATATCCCCTCTTCTCATTTTTACACATCCTTCATTCTAAATGTTCTACTAGTGCTAAGTCTTTCCATTTATTTCTGAAGGTATACAGAACGCGATCAAAAATCCTCATAATAATCCTTTGTGGAAAGGATTTCCCCGCCTTTTTCATAAACTCTCGGAATCCTCTTGCCAAGATCACAGGCAAGCTCATAATTAAATCTTCCCGAAAGGTCTCCCAATTCTTCCATGGTAATCTTTTCACTGCCGTCATTTCCGATCAGGGTAACGAGATCTCCCTCTTTTACATTCTCAATCCGGGAAATATCCACCATAAACTGATCCATACAGATTCTTCCGAGAACAGGCGCTTTTTGTCCATGGATCAGAACATATCCTTTTCCGGAAAGTCCTCTTGGGTAACCGTCTCCATAGCCTACGGGAATTGTAGCAATCTTCATTTTCTCCGGAGCTACAAAGGTACCGCCGTAGCTCACCGCTGTCCCCGCCTCAATCTCTTTGATATAGACAACATGACTGTAAAGAGAAAGAATCGGTTTTAACGCTACAATATCTCTTCTCACTTCTTTGGAGGGCCATAATCCGTACAAAATAATTCCTGCTCTTGCCACATCCATATCATCCTTGGGAAATTCTATAATTCCGGCACTGTTGTCACAATGTCTGACAGGAATCCGATATCCTGTCTCTTCTTCTATTTTCTCAGTAAAATCACGGAACAATTCATATTGTCTGATAGCAGATGTCTTATCTGTTTCATCGGCCCTCGCAAAATGAGTCAGTATCCCTTCCGTCTCAATGCCTTCTGTGTTAAGCAGTTTTTTTACAAAATCAAGTCCTGTCTCATCCGGTCTGATACCGATACGGCTCATACCTGTATCTACCTTAATATGGACTTTGGCACAAATGCTGCTGTCTTTCTTTCTGAGTTCCATCACTGCCGCAGAAATATCTGCAAGTGTATCCTCCCGGAAGACCACCATCCTCACCTGTTCTTCTATCAGCTTTTTGTAGCTGTAAGGAAACGTGTATCCAAGAATCAGAATCGGCTTTTTGATACCGGCTTTTCTTAAAATCAACGCCTCCTCCGCTGTGGAGATCGGAAGAGC